>JBAUVZ010000066.1:0-7984 GCA_049583505.1 Candidatus Sulfotelmatobacter sp. | reverse complement strand
AGCGTCTTCTGCGATTCATCAAGAATCTGGGAATTTCTTCTTTTGATCTGCTGGGGACTTCGTATGGTGGTGCGGTCGCGATGATGGCGGCGGCGGAATGCGTGGGCGGGAATGCGGGCTTGCGAGTGCGGCGGCTGGTGCTGGTGGCGCCGGTGAATCCGTATTCGGCCCATGGGCGGCGGCTGGCGCCATTTGTCGGCAGTAAGTTTGGGAGGGCGCTGTTCCGGCTGACAAGCGCGCACATGCGTTTTTCCTATCCCTATTGGCACGCTCGCATGTATGGCGACCGCAAGTGCATTCCTCCGGGAACTCTGGAAGGTTACATGGCACCGCTGGCGAAGCCGGGGTTGTTCGAGCATGCACTGAGCATCGTGCGCACCTGGACGGAAGACTTGCGGGAACTCGAGGCTACGTTGCCGAAGTTGGCAAACATTCCTACTCTTCTGATGTGGGGCGGCAAGGATTCCGCGGTGTATCCTTCATCGGCTGCGCCGCTGGCGAGATACTTTCCCAATCGCGAATCAATAGTTTTTCCGGGCATTGGGCACCTGCCGTACGAAGAATGTCCGGAAGAGTTCAACCGGGCGTTGATTGAGTTCCTGACTCGTGAGAAGCTTCCCGCCTGAGTGGAGTGCAGTTAAGGAAGCGAGCCAAAGGCGCCCTTCGGTCGCTTGCGCTCTCTCAGGGCAGGCTCTGTGGATTCGCGCGGCTCGCCCAGGTCCTTCGTTCGCGCAAAGAACGCGCTCTGTCAGGATGACAATCGCCAAATCATGAACCACCACATTTTCGAGCTGCTGCGGGGCGCGCTGGTGCACTATGGCTACTGGGCCGTGGCAGCGCTGTTGTTGCTGGAAAATGCTGGTTTACCCCTGCCAGGTGAGACGATCCTGCTGCTGGCCAGCTTCCTGGCCTATTCCGAACATGAATTGCGGCTTCCGTGGGTCATTCTGGTCGGGATCGCGGCCACAACAGCGGGCGGAGAGCTCGGTTTTGCTTTGGGGTGGCACGGCGGGCGTCCGCTGATCGAACGCTACCGGCATGTCTTCTCCATTCGTGCGGAGACTGTGGCACGGGGGGATCGGCTCTTCGAGCGGTACGGGGCAGCCACGGTTTTTCTGGCGCGATTCATCTTTGGTATGCGCGTGCTGGCCGCGCTGCTGGCGGGGGCGCTCCACATGCCGTGGCGGAAGTTCGTCCTGTTCAACTTTCTGGGAGCCGCAGTTTGGGTGACGGCGATTTGTGGCGCGGGATATTTGTTTGGCGGACATTGGGGCCGACTGGCCCATGATCTCAGGCGCTTCGATTTAGTGGTCGCCATTGTGGTGGTACTCGCCACGTTGTTGCTGTGGTGGCGCAGCCGGAGAACGAATGCTCCCTAGCCTCGCTTGGGCTGGTTATAGAAATGAAGTTTAAGGCGAGCACCTTAAGAGTCAACTTATGCACAGCGGAATTTTGCCGAGCGCGAACTATACTGTGCGGGTGTCGCGGGAGTCCTAGTGCGAAGAGGGGGGTCCGTGGCCATTGATTTTACCGGCGGCGTCCGCGCCGGAATTCGGACGAGGAGGAACGCATGAAGAAAATCGGGTTCTTAACGCTATTGATGATGGCAACGCTTCTATTAACCCTGGCCTTTCCGGTGGGGGCGGCAGGTCCAAAGGCGCCAGCGGCTCCTGTGGCGGCGGCTCCAGCCAGCCCCGCGGCGGCAGCGCCAGCCCCAATGCCTCCACACCCGCGCGTGGAACACGCGATAGAAGCAATGCGAAGCGCCAGGGAGCATCTGATGAACGCTGAAGGCGAGTTCCATGGCCACCGTGCCAAAGCGATCGAGCATCTGGACGCGGCTATCCACGAAGCCGAGATTTGCATGCAGGAACCGTAGAGTTTGAGCCAGGGAAAAGCAAAGGCAGCGTCCGCGGACGCTGCCTTTTTCTATTCTGCCCCGCCAGTCGCCGCGGGATTACCTGCCGATGGTGTATCCGATGGAAGCACCGACGCGAAACACGTTGCTGGAGTTGAATTCAACATTGTTCTGAATGTGGTAGTAGTGAGCTTCGGGGCGGACAAAGATGTGGGGCAAATGGTGCCAAACGTAATAGCGGAGGCCGCCGCCGATGTCCTCCATGAAGTGATTGCTGCTGGTGTAGTTGATGCACCCGGGGATGCTGCATGGGCTAACGATGTCAAACCGGTTGCTGGCGATGCCGATGCCGCCGAAGAGGTCGAGGCCGATTTTCTTGGTCAGCTTCGGTTGAAAGAGCACGTTGACGTCGGTCAGGAATGGGCGGTAGTTTTCGTAACCATAGTAGCTTGCCTGCCCATGCCTCCACGAGGTTTCCGCGTAAAGGCCGAGACGATGCTTGAAGGCGACAAAGTCACCGCCGAGGCTGGGGTAGATTCCGCCCTTTTCGATCGGCGGGTGGAAGTTCACCAAATCGCTGAGGGTGGAGGCCGACATGAGGATGCCGCCCCCGACCAGGATGTCCTCTTGCTGGGCAGAGGCGAAGTTGGCAAACAGAAGAACTGCACACACGGATGTGAGCAGCGCGAATTTTCTCAATACAGCCCCCTTGTCAGTTCGTCCGGATTTCTGAGGTGCACACCCACCGGACTGGGAGCACCCCGGCGACCGCCGCGAAAGGCTGCGGCCAGCAAATCATCCGGGCTGTCGGATTTGGCTGTTCAGGATACCAAAACCCGAGATCACTCGCGTAGTCGAAGGCTTAGTCTGGGCCACCGCCGATGGTATAGCCGATTGAGGCCCCCACGCGAAAGACGTTACCGCTGCTGAAGACGTCGGTGTTATTCACGATTTGGTAGTAGTGAACTTCGGGGCGGACGAAGACGTGTCCCCAGACGTAGTAGCGAATGCCGCCACCGATATCCACTAAAAAGTGGCGGGTGCTGACAAAATTGTCGCAGCTAAAGGTGCCTGTGCAATAGGGCAGATAGAAGCGAGTACTTTGCCAGCCGATGCCGGCCATGAGATCAGCGCCGATCTTCTTGCCCAGCTTGGGTTGGAACATGGCGTTAAAATCTGTGATGATGGGACGATAAGGCTGACCGGCGTAGTCTCCCTGAGACGCTCTCCAAGCAGTCTCAAAGTTGAACCCGATGCGTCTGTGGAAGATGACGTCGGCGCTGACAGCGGGGTAAAAGCCCCCCTTTTCGGGACAGAAGCCTGTAGTTGAGCTGCACGACCCAGAAGAAATGAGTGTGCCGCCGCCGAACATAGCATCACCTTGTTGGGCAGAGGAGAAGTTGGGTAAAAGGAAGAACGCACAAACGGTTGTGAGGAACGCTAACTTTCTCAAGAGAAACCTCCTAATCAGTTCGTTGCAAGACAGTAAGATGCGTCCGCGAAATCGTTAGGATGCAGCAAAGTTGGTTACGTCTCATCATAATTTCAGCCAAGGTCAGATTCAACCGCGGCGGGATGCCTATAAAGATACGTCAAGGATTACCCTTGCAACCGTGCTCAACCCGGAAACTGGCAATAAGTTGCGGACCTGGACAAAAATTTGCTGCACCTGGTTGAAACCGCCCGAAATCGTTCCGGGGAGCCGAGCTTCCGGAGGCACAAGGAAAAAAGGAAAAGAGGTAGCGACTATTTCACTCTCCCGCCGCCGGGGGCGCGGATGTGATCGAAGGCGATGGGGCCGCCGCCGAAAAAAATAAGGGCGAATGCAAGAGCGGCAAGAGCAAGGGGGAATTCGTATCCGCCGTTGCCCATCATCCCGTTGTGGAAGTTCACTTTGGCGATGGCGACGGACAAATCGACGCAGATAGCAAAAGCGGCCACGCGCGTGAACAGGCCTACGAGAATGAGCAAGCCGCCAAGGAATTCGGTGAAGGCGGAGAGATAGGCAGCCCAGCGAGGGAGTCCGAGGCTGGCGACGAAGTCAGCGTGGTGGTGAAGGCCGCCGAAGACCTCGTAGTATCCGTGGCCAACGATGACAGCACCAAGAGCCAGGCGCATGACTAGGAGCGCGAGGGGTTGCAGGCGATCGAGGTAGCGCAAGTGGTTCCTCCGGCCGAAAGAAGGATAGATTACAGCAGCGGGATAAAGGAGGGAAGGCGTCGGTTCAAAGGAAGCGAGCCAAACGCGCCCTTCGGTCGCTTGCGCTCTCTCAGGGCAGGATCCGTGGTTCGCGCGGCTCGCCCAGATCCTTCGCTGCGCAAAGAACGCTTGCTCAGGACGACAATCAAACTGCACCACTACCCATTCAAATCGAATGATTGCGCAAGCGGCCAACTTCTGGTAACGTTTTTTCGCCCCAAGATACGGTCTGCCGGTGGCGTCTTGGTCTGAATGGATCATGCGCGGCATGCAGGCCCTCCTTCCGTTCTTGGGAATTAATTTAACCGCGTGTGTGAAATCGGCGAATATCGTGTGTTGATGCAGATGAAGGCTGGGTGAGGGCGCAACTTCGGATGTGGGGCGGGGTTTCGGGAATGCAGCCGTCGGTAATAAGTTTTGGTGGTCAGGAGGCCGTAATGAGTCGCATTTTGAAAAGTGAAAATATGCTGCAGAAGGGGCTGGTGCTTCTGCTCTTGATGGCGGTCCCAGCTTTTGCGTGGGGCCAGAAGAAGACAAGCACACCTGCTCCTAAGGCCGCGCCGCAGAAGAGCGCGCCCGCCAAGGCGGCGCCTACCCATGCGGCAACGCAGTCGCACGCTTCAACGACAACTTCGCATGCGGCCACAACCCACACGGGCACGACGACCCACACAGGTACGACGACGCATGCCGCGACGACGCATGCCGCGACGACCCATGCGGCGACGACCCACGCGGGCATGGCGACCCACGCGGCCACAACCCATGCAGGCACGACGACACACTCGACCACGACGACCCACACAACTTCTACTACCCACACCACCACGGCTAGCCATACTGTTCCAGGGAGGACGGTGTCGCTGAAAGGTGGGGGGTCGGCGAGCATTCGTCCGAACGGGTCGGTGCGTTCGATCAATCGCAACGGCATGCACATTCAGAATGGGCTACGGGGCGGGCGCACGGTGGTGAGTGAGCGCAACGGAGCGCGCTTTGTAACCACGGGGCATGGCGGTTATGTACAGCGCGCCTACGTGACGCGCGGCGGGCACGCCTACTATTCGCGGACATTCTATGCAAACGGGCATTACAGCGTCGGAATTTATCGCGGCTATGGCTGGGGCGGGCACATGTACTACGGCTATTACCCAGGGGTCTGGTACCATCCGGGATTTTATGGATGGGGCTGGCATCCTTGGGGAGCACCGGTTTACTGGGGCATCGGAGCCTGGGGTTGGGGAGGAGCGCCATGGTGGGGATTCTATGGCGGGTGGTGGAATCCTTATCCGGTTTATGCTGCTCCGTACTACTGGCTGACGGACTATCTGATCTCGCAGCAATTGCAGGCAGCGTATGCGGCGCGGGCTGCAGCGAATGCGGACGCAGTGGCGGCGGACGCGCAAGCCAGCGCTGGCGGCGGAGGAGACGCCGGTCCTGCTCCGGCAGCGGCTTCGGGTCCGGTGGCGTTGACTCCTGAAGTGAAGGAGGCGATTGCCCAGGAAATAAAGGCGCAGTTGGCCGCGCAGCAGGCAGAGGCGTCGCAGAATGCCGCGTCCGGCGGACAAGCAGCATCATCGGCGGCTCCGGCGGCTGCCAGCAACCAACCGCCTCCGGCACTCGATCCAGCGCAGCGTACGTTTGTGGTGGATTCGGATGTGACGGTGGTGGCGAACGGTCAGGAGTGTGCGCTGTCGTCCGGTGATGTGGTTACGCGAATCACGGACACTCCGGATGCAGACCAGAACGTGAATGCCAGCGTCTCGGCGACCAAGAAAGGCGACTGCGCGTCGGGAGCAACCGTTGCCGTGAAGGTGGATGACCTGCAAGAGATGTACAACCACTTCCAGGAAAACATCACCAACGGCATGGGCGAAATGGCGAAGAAGCAGGGGACGGGCGGTATGCCGGCGGCGCCTGATACGGGCACCCAAGCAGGGGCCGTTACTCCTCCTCCACCGGATACCAGCGTGGCGAAAACTCTGCAAGACCAGCAGGCGGCGGCCGACCAGATCGAGTCGCAGGTCAAGCAGGAAACCGCAGGAGGCGGCGGGCAGTAGAACCGACCACAAGCAGAAGGTAGTTTACCGATCATTCAATCCAGGGAGCGTCGGATGACGACGCTCCCTTCTCCAATGGCACTGGCAATTTTTCTCGACGCCGCAGACGGCGCGGCTGCGATCGAACTCTTGGCGAGACCTGAACGGGAGGGTTTTACGATGGCGAAGAAATTCCGGGACCTGATTCCAGGGATTCTCCTGGCGATCACACTCTTTCCGATGGCGCGGGCGAGCGCGCAGGCGGTTTCTCTGCAGGAGCAACTGGCCGCGCAGTACAAGCTGGTGAAGATGGGATCGGACACGAGCGGATATTCGGTGGTGGAAAAAGGTACGCTATTGGCCATCCAAAAGGGTGGAATCCTCGGTGTGCCTTATTCCGACCAGAGCATTCTCTCCACCAAGTATGAGGGCGGAGCGGTGCATACTCCGAGTAGCCTGCTGTCGAAGGGAATCGGCTTTGGGATGGGGAAGATCGGGAAGACGCAGACCACGCACTTGTTTGCAGTGGGAGACAAGGTCTATCCCATGAAGATTGACGTGAACGTGGCCAAAGATAGCGTAACGCTGGGCATTGTGGCTTGCGACACCTGCAACAAGACCGATCCGCCGACCTACAACAAGGCGAATGTGGTGTTCCAGTTCCCCAAGGGATCTTTGGCGGCGGCAAGCGCGGGGCAAGTCGAGGATACGATCGGGCAGTTGCTGTCAATCAGCAGTGACGACGCGCAGCAGGGCGACAGTGGGCAGCAGGCTGGAGATCAGCAGCAGGGCGGAGATCAGGGCGGGCAGCAGCAGGGAGGTCAACAACAGCCAGCCGCCCAGGAGCAACCACAAGCCGAGCCGGCTAGCATCGATAAGGGAATGACGACTGACCAGGTGCAAGCGGCGATGGGGAAGCCGGACAAGATCGTGAACCTGGGAACCAAGACGATCTACTACTACAAGGATATGAAGGTAATATTCCTGAGCGGCAAGGTTTCCGACGTGCAGTGAGGTTGCAGGCGAATCTGCAAGTAGGGTGTGCAGCAAGAAACAGCAAGGTTGCTTCTTTTGTTCGTCTTCCGCGATAGTCCAGGTTCAGTTGTTTAATGACGGATGCGGCGAGGTTTGCGGCATCGTCCAGTAACTCAGTGGCGGCCTCTCGGCGCCGAAGTTAAAGTCAGCTAAGGCAGCAACTTGAGCCGGCGTCGTAGTACTTCCGTACCGTCTCTAGTACTTCAGTTACCAATTCGCGAGTGACCCGGGACGCGTCTCCCGAAAACTACTTCTAATTGGGTATAAGAAGACAAACACCACAACATATAGATCTACCCTCAAAAAGACCTTCCTGCGAATTCCAAGAAATGGGCATAAAACCGTGAAAAACGCGGAGATTCGCTTTGACGCGAGGCTTTTCAGGGCTGATATATGCTCTGGACACCGAGAGCCCCCAGACAGGCATTGGAGGGCGAGGCAGTTTCAAGGTAAGCCCGCGGGCCGGAGACACCGGAGCGGAAAGGTTCTGGTGGACAGGCTAAGGAACAGGGCAAGGAAACATGGCCGACTCGCGAGAAGTGATGAACATACGCCAGGCGTCGCAATACCTGGGAGTGAGTCCGGACACGCTTTACAAGTATGTTGGGGAACAGAAGATTCCCGCTTTCAAGCTGGGCAACCGCTGGCGCTTCAAGAAATCGAAGCTGGACCAGTGGATGGAAGAGAAGTCGAGCCAGATGGAGTCGGGGACGAAGCATAAACCGAAGGCAGCGACGAAGGCTGCCGGGTCACAGTAGAAAAGGCGGGCACACATGTTTGGAATGGGATCGAAGACGATAGTAGGTCTGGATGTGGGCTCTTCCAGCATCAAGGCAGTGGAGTTGAAGAAAAAGGG
>JBAUVZ010000065.1:0-7300 GCA_049583505.1 Candidatus Sulfotelmatobacter sp. | reverse complement strand
ACGAATTCATCATCCGCAATGAATTCGATGGCCTGCTCCAGATTCAACTGCCGGAACGGCACCAGCCGGATGGCCTCGTCGGCCGTCGATGCCCGCATGTTGGTGAGCTTCTTCTCCCGCACCGCGTTAACGTCGAGATCATCGTCTTTCGCGTTCTCGCCGATGATCATCCCTTCATACAGTTCAACCCCTGGCCCCACAAAGAGCTCCCCGCGTTCCTGCAGGCCCCACAGCGCGTATGCCGTCGAAGTACCGTCGCGGTCGGCGATCAACGCTCCCGTAAGCCGGTGCGGGATTTCCCCTTGCCACTCCGTGTAGCCGTCAAACAGCGAATTCATCACGATCGTCCCGCGCGTGTCGGTGAGCAACTGGCTGCGCAGTCCGATCAGCCCGCGGCTGGGCACGCGGAACTCAATCCGCACGCGTCCGTAGCCGTGGTTGTGCATGTTGGTAACTTCGGCCTTGCGCGATCCCAACTGCTCCATCACCACGCCTACGAAGCCTTCCGGCACGTCTACGGTGAGATGCTCCACCGGTTCCATCAGCTTGCCATCAATGCGCTTGGTGACGATCTTCGGCTTCCCCACCATGAGCTCATAGCCCTCCCGCCGCATCATTTCAATCGTGATGGAAAGCTGGAGTTCGCCGCGCCCCAGCACCTTGAAGGAATCAGTCGTGCCCATCTCCTCCACTCGCAAAGAAACGTTGGTGAGCAGCTCTTTCGCCAACCGTTCCCGTAGATTTCGTGAGGTGACGTAGGTGCCTTCGCGTCCCGCAAAGGGCGAAGTGTTTACCGTGAAGGTCATCGCGATGGTCGGCTCATCGATCACGATCGGTGGCAGCGGCGCCGGATTCTCCGCGTCCGTAATGGTCTCGCCGATCGTGATTCCTTCCACGCCGGCAACCGCCACAATATCGCCCAACACCGTTTCGGTGATGTCAGTCCGCTTCAGCCCGGAGAACGAGAACAGTTTCGTGATCTTGGTTTTGTGCATCGTTCCGTCGAGCTTTGCGATCACGACATCTTCGCCCGTGTACATCGTTCCGTTAAACACGCGCGCGATCGCCAAACGCCCCAGAAAATCACTGTAGTCGAGGTTCGCCACCAGAATCTGCAGAGGTCCCGCTGGATCACCCGTAGGCAGCGGAATCGTTTTCAGGATCGCGTCAAACAGCGGCGCCAGATTCTCCCCGCCCCCCTTGATGTCGGTCGATGCCGTCCCCTCCTTCGCATTCGTATACAGAACAGCAAAGTCCAGTTGATCTTCCTGGGCATCGAGATCAATAAACAGATCGTAGATCTCGTTGAGCACTTCCTGCGGCCGCGCATCGGGCCGGTCAATCTTATTAATCACCACAATCGGCGGCAGCTTCGCTTCGAGAGCCTTGCTCAACACATACCGCGTCTGCGGCAGCGGACCTTCGCTCGCGTCCACCAGCAGCATCACTCCGTCCACCATTTTCAGCGCGCGTTCCACCTCGCCGCCAAAATCGCTGTGGCCAGGCGTGTCCACAATGTTGATCTTCACATCGTGATAGAAGATCGCGGTGTTCTTGGCCAGGATGGTGATACCCCGCTCGCGCTCCAGCTCGTTCGAATCCATCACCCGTTCGGCAACGGCTTCGTTGGCGCGGAATGTCCCGCTCTGCTTCAGCATGGCGTCGACCAGCGTAGTCTTGCCATGGTCCACGTGCGCGATAATAGCGATGTTGCGAATGCTCAAACTCAAAGTATGGTTTGTCCTTTATTGACGGATCGGATTGCAGGGTATCCAGCCGTTCGTCGGCCGGATGCCCCACCTATAACTTTACTATGCGTGGCGGTTTCTCAGGAGATTACATCGCCCCTACGTGCAGGCTGACAGGATCCCGAACATGCACGCTGAAGTGCAGAGAAAGCGAAGCGAGAAGCAACCTCAACCCGCCAAGGCCTTCTGTTTCGGCACCGGCTTTCCCGCCAACCTTGCCTCCACTTCCTTCACGGCGCGCTGCGCCGCGAGAATCCCCTCGTTGGTCGTTGATTCCGGACCCTCGGAGTCTGTATTCGCAAAGAAGACGCGATCCATGGGCTGGCGCACCCGCGGCTGTACCTGCGTATAAAGTCCGGGCGTGGACATGTACAAAGGATGTCCCCGCCGGTAAATATGCACTTCGACCGGATCAACATTCAACTCCGGCATTAGCTTCTGGAAATCGCTCAACACGTTCGCGGCGATCTTGCGCGCCCCGATTTCGTTCAACAGATAGCCGCGTTCCTCTTCCTTCATCGGCGTGTAGCAACTGAGAATGTTGAACTTCTGCTGGTAGCCCGCTCGCTTGCGAATCACCCAGTCGGCGACAACGATATCGGTAAAAGTATTGCCCGGGCACCACGTGTCGTAGCCATGATTGAACACTGGCTTGTCGAAAATCAGATTCACCACGGGATACGGAATATAGCGAATCTGATGCATCGCCTCGCTTTGCTTGTCAGGCAGCCCGTCGACGATGCGCCGCGTAATGAACTTGGGCGTGGCCATAATCACGGCCTTGGCGGCGACCGTCTTCAATTCGCCGCCCAGCATGTAGGTAACCTGCACTTCCTCTTTTCCCGAGACTACAGCCACGGTCGTCGCACCCGTCTGCATCCGGTCTTTGTGTTTCGGCTGTAAGATCTCCGCCAGCTTTTTCGTGATCGCGCCCAAACCCCCGGGCCAGGTGTAGCGATCGTCCACCCGGCTCTCTTCGACCATCTCTTGTAAGGCCTGAATAGCCAGACCCGCGGTTGTCTCCTCGCTGGTTGCTCCCCAGTTGGAGGGGCCGTAGGCATCCCACCACTGTTTGAGCTCTTCCGGATATCCCTTCATGAAATCGGAGAACGGCTTGCCGTAGATTTCTTTGCCACGCTTCTCCACGTCAATCGCCAGCATTTCCTTCTTGAACTTCTTGAAGGCATCGCGAATCGGCGCTGAATAAGGCAGCTTGTTGAGACCATCGCCCCACGTATCCGGGATCAGCTCACCCTGAATGATGCTTGCATCCGGGCTATTGACCGGGAGCAGCTCCAACCCAATTTCTTTTGAGAATTGATAGGTGTATTCGTCCTTCGCCAAAAACGCCGATCCCGTGGCGTAAGTGCTGCCCTCATACTCCATCGCATAAGCATTTCCGCCCCAGTGCGGTTCTTTTTCGAGCAGCATAAAATCGCGGTGCTGCAAACGGTATGCAGCCGTCAACCCGCTCACACCACCACCGACAATCACCACGTCATGCCGCGACGAAGCCGGAGGCCGCGTGAAGAAGCTATTGCCTTTGTCGCGTACCTGGTGGCAGATCCGGTTGTCCTCGCCATCCACATCCGCAGCGTGACTCTTTTGCGAGTCCGGGGTCCGTGCCGCCACCAGCGATAGGTCAATCGGACATCCCGCCGTCACCGCCCCCGCAACCACAAACTTGATGAAGTCTCTGCGATTCGCACTCATGCCGCGTTCTCCTCTATAGACTCCACGATTTCTGCGCCGCGCGCTCCACCTTCGCCTCGCATGCGCAACTGGTACCGAGCATAATCGCACCAGAGAAAAACACAAAGATGACAGTCTACACGGCATGGATTTCCGGCGTAATACCGCGCCGCGGCTGTCCCCGGTTTTCCAGTGGCATCCCCGCCCAAGCCCGAGCCAGAGGACGCTTGCGCTCGTTCGTAACCTTGCTATAATCGCGCACGGTTCTATGCCGCACACTGTTCGGGCCCGTCACGCCAGATCGCCTTCTAGAGCGGCGATCTATGCTCACTGAAAGCACGTGGATGATGATGCCGCCGACTCTCTGATTGACCTGATTGAATGAAGACCACGATTGGATGGAATGAAGATGAATGTGAAGCGAGGTTTAAGTGGCGCCGTCATACTTGCCTTCCTGGTGGCGCCGGCGTCCGCGGCCCCGCCAGGCGACAAATCCAGCGGAGATCGGGATGCCGCCATAGCCGAAAAGTGGATTGCGGCGTGGAATTCCCACAGCCCGGACAAAATGATCCCCTTGTTTACCGCCGACATCTTCTACGAAGACGTGGCCTTTGGCGAGGTCAGTCACGGCAGCGCCGAATTGCGTAAGTTCGCCGCCTCCGAATTTGAAGGTGTTCCTGATCTCGAACTCAAGCTGCTGCGCGCCGATGTCCACGGCGGCCACGGAACCATTGAATGGATATTTAGTGGCACCGACAAGGGCGTGTTCAACACGGGAAAGACGTTTTCGGTCCGAGGCGTCAGCGTTATCGACGTGCGCGATGGCAAAATATCGCGCAACCTCGATTTTTACGATTCGGCCACAATCATGCGCCAGGTCGGACTGTTGCCAACCCCTCCTGCCGACGCCAAGTAAGGTACGGAAAGGATCCTTGTGACCCAAAAGCCAACCACAGCGGAACGAGACTCCGCTCAGCTCGAAGCCCTCGGATATGACTCCAAGTTCGATCGCTCCATGAGCCTCTGGGCGAACTTCGCGCTCGGTTTCACCTACCTGTCGCCGGTGGTCGGCGTTTACACTGTGTTCGCCTTTGCCATCGCCACCGGCGGTCCACCCATGTTCTGGAGCTATTTGTTTGTCGGGCTGGGGCAGCTGTTGGTAGCTTTGGTGTTCGGTGAGATTGTCTCCCAATTTCCCATTTCCGGCGGTCTTTATCCTTGGGCCCGACGGCTGGTAGGAAAGCGTTGGGCTTGGATGGCGGGGTGGGTCTACCTGTGGGCCTTGTGTACCACTATTGCCGCAGTGGCCGTCGGAGGAGCTCCTTATGTAGCCCAGCTTTTCGGCGTCAAGATAAGTCAGGGTGGAGAAGTCGCGATTGCGGTAGCCATGATCGCCGCGACTACGGCCCTAAACGTCAGCGGCACAAAGCTTCTGGCTCGGGTCGCCATGTTCGGATTCGTTTGCGAATTGCTGGGCGCGGTCGTGGTGGGGAGCTACCTCCTGCTCGTGGCTCGTCACCAAAGCTTCCGGGTGCTCTTCCAAAGTTTCGGCCTCGGTAGCAATGGACATTACTTGCCCGCGTTCCTGGCATCGAGCGTCGCCGCCATGTTCTGTTACTACGGCTTTGAGGCCTGTGGGGACGTCGCCGAAGAGACCCCGGACGCCAGCCGCGCCATTCCCAAGGCAATGCGCATGACCATCTATATTGGCGGCTTCGCCGCCATGCTGGTTTGCCTGGCGCTGGTGCTGGCGGTGCCCGATTTGAGCGCCGTGCTGTCCGGCCAGGATGCGGATCCAGTGACGACGACCCTGCGCGCAGCCGTGGGCTCGATCGGGCTGCGGGCCGTCATCGCAGTTGTGATGGTTTCATTTTTCTCCTGCCTCATCAGCCTGGAGGCGGCTACTAGCCGCTTGTTGTTCAGCTATGGTCGCGATCGCATGATCTTTGGCAGCGTCCACCTCAGCACGCTTTCCGAACGCACTCGAGTACCGGTCATCGCCCTCCTGGTTGCCGGCACTGTGCCGGCCTTCGTTGCGATTGCAGGCTTGTTTCTTGAGGAAATGATTAAGACCATTATCGTCTTCGGCTCCGCCGGCATCTACATTGCCTTCCAGATGATTGTCCTGGGGGCCCTGATCGCGCGCGCGAAGGGCTGGAAACCAAGCGGGGAGTTTCGTTTGGGCGTCTGGGCGTGGCCCGTGAACCTGGCGGCGCTCACGTATGGCGTCTTGGCCATCGTCAATATGGTGTGGCCGCGCACGCCTCAGGATCCTTGGTATCGTAACTATGGAATGATTGTTGGCGCGACGGTCGTGTTTGCCACCGGCCTGTTCTACGCCGTCCTGTTTCGGCCCTACGATCGCCTTGATGCGGCCGCCGGCGATGCTCACCTCATTCACCGTGACCTACCGCTGCAAGCCGAGAGAAATCTCGACTAAGGCCCGCCGCCTGAGCCATCTTCGCCGGCGCACAGCGATCTAACTTCACGCGCGGCAACTCAAAACGTCGGCGGAGTATTTACCCATAGCACCCAGGTTTCCGCTCGCCCGAGATTTTTCCAGTGATGCGGCGTCGCGCTCTCAAAATAAAAGCTGTCCCCGGCCTTGAGCCGGTATTCTTTTTTTTCCAGCGTGATCGTCAGTTCCCCGCGCAACACGTAAATGAACTCCTCGCCCTCGTGCGTGTAAGAATCGCCGCTGCCCGCCTCCGGCGCAACCCGAAACAGATGCGGCTCCATCACCGTGTTCCCCCACGCCAGCAACTCCATGCGCACGCCGGGACCTGCCTCCAGCACCTTTCTTTGCTCCGGCTGTACCTGCCGGCTGCTCGCTCCCGTGGCATCAAAAAAATCCAGGATGTTGGTTTTATAGAATCGCGCCAGCTTGCGCAGCGTTCCCACCGACCCACTCATCTGTGAGCGCTCCAGCGCGCTCAGGAATCCCACCGATATGCCCACCGCTCTCGCGACCTGTGCCAGAGACAGCCTCCGCTTCGCTCGCAACTGCCGCAAGTGCGAACCAATCGCTCCCGCACTTCCGTCAGCACTCGGACGCACCCGGCCTTCCCGGCGCAGCAGTTCGACAATCGCCGCTGCGTTCAATCCCCGCACCTTCCGCAGAAATCGTGCCCGCTTCAGCAGTTTGACGTCATCCGCCGTATAGAGTCGATACTTGCTCTCGGTGCGTCGCGGACGCGTCAGCCCCAGGCTCTCCCACGACCGGATCACCGACGGCGACACCCCCACCCGCCGCGCCACATCTCCGATCTTCAAGTAAACTTCCGAGCTGGGTGAATTCATCGCCTGCGAGCCGGTCCGATAAGAATTCTCTACGAGGGGCAGCGTTTTTTTCTCCTTGACAGTACGCCTACCCCTTCTCTAACCTTGCGGGATTATAGCAAGGTTGTGGCTGGACACAAGCTATAGCTTTCAAGAGAAAAAACTTCTCTTCAGGATGCCTGGAGGCCCCATGCCGTCACTGCGAGCCCGCTGGTCCATGATCTGCCTGAAAACGGTCTGCCCGAAAACGGCCTGTCTGGAAACGGTTTGCCTGGTCGTCGCGATCTCTCTTCTCCTCCCCACTCTGCTCCCCGCCCAAGGCGCCAGCGGCCGCATCCTGGGCCGCGTCGCTGATCCCACCGGCGCCGTTCTCTCGGCCGCCAAGGTCACTCTGACCAACGAGGCGACCGGAATCAGCCGGGACGCGACTACCAATGACAGTGGCGATTACAGCTTCGTCGAGGTCGCTCCCGGCACCTACACCCTCCAGTTTGAGCTAACCGGCTTCAAGAAGAATGTTCAGAAAAGCGTGATTCTTGACGTCAATCAGGTAGTCACGCTCAACTCCACCCTGCAAATCG
>JBAUVZ010000064.1:0-2536 GCA_049583505.1 Candidatus Sulfotelmatobacter sp. | reverse complement strand
GACCGTACTGAACCCAAGATCGTTAACCGCTGGGTTCAAATGTGCGCCTGCATAGTCGCGATGATGGCGATCGCGAATCTGCAATATGCCTGGACGCTTTTCACTAAACCCTTAACTTCAAATCTGCACGCGACCCTGGCCGCGGTGCAAATCGCATTTGCCGCATTCATCTTTTGTGAAACCTGGCTGGTCCCATTCGAAGGTTACCTTATTGATCGTCTCGGGCCGCGGCTCGTCATCGGGATCGGCGGCCTGCTGGTGGGCGCCGGCTGGATAGGTTCCGGCTACGCCGCCACCACCACCGGACTCTACATCTGGTACGCGATCGGTGGAATTGGCGCCGGCGCCGTTTATGGCGGGTGCACGGGCAACGTGCTGAAGTGGTTTCCCGATCACCGCGGACTCTGCGCGGGCATCGTGTCCGGCGCCTATGGCATCGGCACCGCGGTGACCGTCGCTCCGATCGAGAAGATGATCCATGCTTCCGGTTATCAGCATGCGTTCATCTTTTGGGGCATCGTGCAGGGCATCATCGTGACCGTGGCGGCCATGTTTATTGTGGCACCGACCAAGGGATGGTTGCCCAAAGCGTGGAAGCCTGTGGCCAGAGTCCATCAAGCGAAGACTGACATGACTTGGTCGCAGATGCTGAAGCAGCCGTCGTTTTATCTCATCTACGTCATGATGACGCTCGTGGCATTCGGCGGCCTGGTCGTAACGTCGCAGCTCAAGGAGATTGCTGGTTTCTACAAGGTGGATAAGGTCATCATTGCCTGGGGCCTGTCCGCGGCGATTCTTGCGATCCAGCTGAACCGCATCGTCAATGGCATAACTCGTCCTCTGTGGGGCTGGATCTCCGATCACATCGGCCGCGAGAACGCGATGTTCACCGCATTCCTGATCGAGGGTCTTGCGGTCTTTGCGTGGCTGCAGACCATCGGCAGACCAGTGATGTTCGTCTTGTTGTCGAGCCTTGTGTTCTTCGCCTGGGGCGAGATTTTCTCGTTGTTTCCCTCGCTCACGGCGGACCTGTATGGCAGGACATGGGCCACCACGAACTACGGCATCGTCTACACCGCGAAAGGCACAGCAGCCATCTTTGCAGCTCCGGTCGCAGCCTACGTGATGCTGAGGACAGGCTCGTGGATCCCTGTGTTCTACGTGATGATCGCCTGCGATCTCACCGCTGCCTTCATGGCGCTGCTGTGGTTGAAGCCAGTAGCGACGCGCGCTATTGCTAAAGCGGAGGGACTTGCGCTGTCAGCGGAATTGGCGCAAGCCTTCAAGGACCAAGAGGAAGAGGACAAGAAACATTTGGCCGGGGTTGCATAGATTTCCGTTTCCACGAGGAGTCGCTGTCTCCGGCTCGGACAGACTGGCAGCTCCGGCTTCCAAAGCCGGAGTTTGCCATTCCATCACGACGAACCGTGCTGTTGATCATTGGAGAACGCAACCCGAGGGGCATAGCTTTAGCGTGAAGTTCCGAGTCCTTCTCTTTTCCTGAAGTCCGACTAGTTAGGTCGGCCAAAAAAAGGACTCCTGCAAGCCAATCGAAAGGAGGAATCTTATGGCAGCCAGCCCAATCATCGCTCCGGAAGAAGAGGGGACCGCTCTTGAAGAGAAAACCCGGAAGACAAGCCAACCGGAACTGAAGTCGAAGCCGGTCAACCCGAAACAACAGGTCCAGGACACGCTGTTCGAGATATTTGAGGGGCACGAAGACTTTCTTGGCTGGACCCCTGACTAATCTGCGGAAACTGTCGAGGAATCTGCCACCGGCCTGTGTCTCTTCAATGGTCGTCCCGGCATCTCGCGCCAGATTCAGGGATGGGGAAGTAACGTCGTCAGGGGAAAAAGCTTCAGATGGGCTGACTTAGTTCAGGGGACCTGAAAGAGTAAGAAGAGGTAGCTTGCTCAATCACAAGGCTAGGCTTCTGCGCAACCATTGTCAAATCGCGGCCGGACACTCTCTTCTGTCTTCATGCTGAGGCCCTCCAGCTCCGGTTGCTCTTTGGCTTTTCCTCGCAATCATGGTGATCAAACTTGCCGAGCAGGTATTCTTCTGCTCCAACAGGATCACGAGAGTAAGTATTTGGAGTAAAGAATTTGCGCTGGCACTTGGCGCAGGACGCCATAGCAGGGACTTTGCCTTGATGCCTTAGGATCACGAAGTCGCGCTCTGGCATGACGCGAATAGTCTGGCATAGTTCCACGCATTACCAACTTCTTGAGGTAAGTGTTCAACCTAAAGAACCATTGTGCGATCCCTGCCATGGACTCCTTAACGGAATCACTGCTGATCCGCTTTGCGTTCGTGCTCTGCCAGTTCGCCCGTTCGACACCGGAGGAGTCTGCCCGGCGTGCCTCCACCAGTGGACTGAGACGCAGTGCCTCTCGTGCGCCCGTTGGTCGCCACATTCGGATTAGTATGCGAAGCGACTCGGAATCTCCATGCTGCCGAGTCCACGAAATTATTGAAGCACCACGATTGAAAGCGGAATCCAAGCAGGACATGGAGGCTACCATGTACGTTGTC
>JBAUVZ010000063.1:0-4242 GCA_049583505.1 Candidatus Sulfotelmatobacter sp. | reverse complement strand
CGCGCAAATCGAGAGGCACTCTTACAGTGAAGTGGGCTGGATCTCGAGACAAAATCTTCTCGGTCTCCGGTCGAGGGAGAACTTTTCTCTTGACATCCCTTTTTATAGAACTCATTGAGAATTGGCCGATCCGGGTCAATGAGTGATATAGAGATTTTGCGACAATTGTCCGACTTTTAGCGCCGATTGATAAAGCCGCAAGCGGCAGTGAGCCGATTCATGCGCCTTGACAATGGCTCCCTCTTGAGCGTACTGTTCCGGCCACGTTGTGGGGGAGCCTCTTCGTAGGCTCTGGCTTTTCGAAGCCATTTTCGGCCTGTACTTCCATCCCTGGGGTTCTTGCAAGCACAAGGTCGTGTCCGACAGAACACGCGGCTTTGCGGAGGCATCATGAGAGTCGCCCCGCTCCTCTCCCTCTTGGTTGTCAGTGCATTTCTGCTAAATGCCTGTGGCGGCTCCAGCGGTTCAGGAACCGGCGGTGGTGGAGTTCAGCCGCTGGTGATCACTTCTGCCGCTCCGCCGAGCGGGAGCCTTCAAACCGCGTATGGTGCGAGCGGAGGCGGATTCTCTCTCGCAGCTTCGGGTGGCGTGGCACCTTATACCTGGAGTTGGACAGCTGCCGCGGGTTCCTCTTTGCCGCCAGGCCTTGCCTTGGCTTCTACGGGCTTGATCTCGGGCACGCCGACTTCCGCCGGCAGCTACAGTGTCACGGTGACTGTGAAGGATTCGGCTTTGACGCCGTCACAAAAGAGCGCGAATTACTCGATCGATATCAGTGGGCCGCCACTCGCGATTACTTCATCGGCCCCGCCGAGCGGCATGGTTGGAACAAGGTATGACGGGCGGCTTGGCCCATCTTGTACGCCCGGCTCCCCGAATTGCGTGTGTATTTTTATGCCGATCCGCCCATCGTGTCGTATCGCGGAACACGGTTTCCAACTCACGGCGACGGGCGGCACGTCGCCGTATAGCTGGCAGTGGGCGGCCGCAGCGGGCTCGGCACTGCCACCGGGTCTCAGGATCTCAGGCGGTGGCTTAATCGACGGTTCACCGACGACGGCCGGATCCTACGGAGTTGTCGTCACGGTTTCCGATTCGTCTACGCCTACGGCGCAAACCAGCGCGAACTACACCATCATGGTTTCTCCGCCGCCGCCCCCACAAATCAGCACGGTGAACTCGCCATCCGCCGTCGTAAATGTACAGTACAGCTTCGCCTTCACAGCCTCAGGCGGGCAGCTCCCACTTACCTGGAGCGAAACCGGCGCACTGCCGGCAGGACTGTCATTCAGTTCCGGCGGAGTGCTATCGGGCAAACCGGCGGTTACCGGGTCATTCCCCATTACGGTAATGGTGCAGGACTCCGCTGGTCAAAACGCTACGCCGCAGAGTTTCACTGTTCAAGTGACATTGCACGGTTTCGCGATGACCGGCAGCATGAGCTCGGCGCGCATATCCCACACCGCCACGCTGCTGAATGATGGGACAGTGCTAATCGTCGGCGGCCAAGACAACATCGGGACCCCAGTCGCAAACTCGGAGCTTTACGGCCCTTCGAGCGGAACATTTGCAGTGTCTGGAGCCCTCGGAACCCCGCGCTATTTTCACACCGCCACATTGCTGGGCACGGGCCAAGTCCTCGCGGCCGGAGGAGAAGACATCAGCGGAAACGCGATTGCATCGGCGGAGTTGTATGATCCGGCGAGCAAGACTTTCAGCGCACTCAGCAATATGGTAAGTGCTCGCGATTCCTACACGGCTATACTCCTGGGCAACGGAAAAGTGCTGCTGGCGGGAGGGGGCAATCCAAACGGGATCCAAGCGACGGCGGAGCTGTTCGACCCCTCGACCGGCAGTTTTTCTTCGACTGGGAGCATGAGCACTCCGCGCGCAGCCCACACGGCTACGCTGCTGAGCAACGGAACAGTGCTTGTCGCGGGTGGGATTGATAACAACGGCAACATTCTTGCGACCGCGGAATTGTATGATCCAGCTAGCGGGGCGTTCACCCTGACTGCAGGGAACATGAACGACCAACGTTACACACACACCGCCACGCTCCTCGGCAACGGCACGGTGCTGGTAACTGGAGGAACAGATGCGTCAAATAGCGCCGTCGCCTCGGCCGAAGTCTTCGATCCATCGAGCGGCACCTTCGCGACAACGGGAAGCATGGGCACTCCGCGTTCGGCCCACAGGGCAACGTTGCTCAACGATGGAACCGTGCTCGTCGAGGGAGGAACCGACGAAAATGGATCTCCCCTCGTTGCCGCGGAGCTATATGATCCAAGCACCGGGCAATTTGCGCCCACAGGCAGTTTGCAATCTCCGCGCTATCGTCACACTGCGACCTTGTTAGGCAGCGGCAACGTGCTGGTTACGGGGGGAGCCAATACAACAGGGACTCTGGCGACGGCCGAGCTGTACCAGTAAAGGCGCCCGATTGATTCGCACAGGTTCCGTTCGCGGAACTGTTGACAGGAGAGTTGGCGCATCTAGGCGTAGCGCGTGACAATGCTTTGAAGTCGAGAACTGCACACCGAGCGGATGCAGATGCCGCCCGCGTCCGCGCGCTCGCTGCCTACAAATACTTCCTCACCCTCTGGAAAGACGCCGACCCCGACATCCCCATCCTAAAGCAAACCAAGGCGGAGTACGCGAGGTTGCAATGAGCGGGAGAAAATTGCTGACTCGTCTTTTGCTGCTTGCCGACAACTGTTGTAACCAGGCGATTACACTCATCGAGAATTGTCCGACTGGGGTCAATGAGTGAAATCGCGATGTTACGACAGTTTGCCGCCACGCAAGCTGGCCGAAACCGTCCGTATCGTTTTGGTGTCACTATTAGTGATGGGCCAATTGCGCAAAGCCACCTTCGCATACCTACTGCTCAGCGCGATTAGCGCAGCACAGGGGACACCAGATCCACCGCGAATTATCTGCACTCCTCCCACTTTAAAGATCGTGAAGATGGTAAGACCGACTCTCCCACTTGATGCGAAGCCGAGTGATGTCGTGGGCATCGCGGCTGTAGAAGTTGAGATTGATAAGGCAGGAATGCCGTCCAGCATCAAGGTCCTCAAGGGTAATCCCGTGGCAGCCAACGCTGTAGTTATGGCGGTGAAGCAGTGGCGCCGGAGGCCGCTGAAGCTCAATGGAGTTGCTGTGGAAGCCGTGACAACAATCGCAGTCAACTTCGAGGCTCGCTAGAATGGCGAAATCAGGCGATTACACTCATTGAGAATGGCCGATCCCGGCGAATGACGCGGTTGTTGAAAGCAAAGTCAAGCGACTATATAATTCCGCACGAAAACAGAATATTGCAAACCCGCCATGGGTTTTCAAATCACCACGCGAGAGCTCAACCGAATCATTGTGGTGGATGCGGTTGGGAGACTCACGTTGAAAGATAGTCGCACGCAACTCCGTGACCTGATCTCCGTCTTGTCCAGCAACGGCCATAAGAAATTTCTGCTCAATCTCGCGGGTGTGGATTTCATTGACAGCGATGGCATGGGTGAAGTGGTTCGATGTTATAGCTCGGTCAGGCAAAGGGGAGGCGAGATGAAGCTTGTGCATCTCAACAAGCACGTGCAGAACCTTTTTCAGGTCACCCGGCTGAACACCCTCTTCGAAATCTATCGCGAGGAGCAGGTTGCGCTGCAAGCCTTCCGAGGACGTATTTGAGGGAAAGCGATTTTTGAAGGCCCACAAGCCACTTCGCTCATTGAGAACTGGCCGAACCGGGTTCAATGAGTGAAATGGCGATGTTTCGCCAATCTAGTTTGGAATCGGCCACTCCTTAACAGCTCTTTGCCAAATGAAACTTTATTTCGTGATATGCGAAATGAGTCCACAATACGCCGAAGGTCGTTTGGTTCCGTATGTGCCGTACCAAGCGCCTATTTCCTGCAACGCCCCTGAATTCAACGAGTTGGACGATCAGAACAAAAACACCTACAAACCATACGCCGACCATTGCGCCTCAAGCGACTTCGCGCCAATGTGGCGAAGTCGGGCGAGCCCATGACCGATCGAGCAGCAAACGAGTCGGCCATTTTCAAGGGATGAGCCATGAAGAGCGAAGCAGCGGCAAAGAGAAAGCTCGTGATTTTGGGAATTGTGAACCTTGTATTCCTTGCCGGATGCGGAGGCGGCACCAGTCCGTCATCGATCAATCAGACAACGCCCAGCGGATCGAATCCCACTCCAACCATCACCACAATCTCGCCGAATAGTACA
>JBAUVZ010000062.1:0-15496 GCA_049583505.1 Candidatus Sulfotelmatobacter sp. | reverse complement strand
CTTCCACGGGGAGAAGCGGTCGAACCAGACGCACGCATCGAAGACGGACCCGGATGCGAAGATGGCACGCAAAGGTAAGGGCAAAGAAGCGAAGCTGAGTTACAACGGGAATCTGCTGGTGGAGAACTGCAACGGACTGATCGTAAACACCGAGGTGTTCGAGGCCAACGGAACGGCGGAGCGCGATGCCGCGCTGGTGATGCTGGAACAGATTCCGGAACGAAGCAGGTGACCGTGGGCGGCGACAAAGCATACGACACGGCGGAGGCCGAGTGCAGGAACTTAAAAGTCACGCCGCACGTGGCCCAGAACCTGGAGCAGCCGGTGGAAGCGCCATTGATCATTGGCAATCCGTGTTCATAGAGACTCGACCACGTCCAACTCAGCATTAAAAACATCCGCCAGCGACTCCGGCGTAACCTTCCGCAATACACTTGTCCGCCACGTGGATATGCCCACTAGGATAGCACCCGCCACCAGTCGTGCAAGAATTCCCTTCCGCGTCCGAGCCTTCCGGCCCAATAGCACGTGGGATGTTGGCTAGGAACGCCCCTGTACAACGATACACGCTGTTTGGACTGCTTCCCGAGATATCGGTAGAACCGCCGCCACATCCGGTTTCCGTAATATTTGCATCTCCACGTAGTCCCTTTTGGGTCGTAATCCAAGGCCAAAAGGGATCAGCCGTTAGTGGATTAAGCCCATTACTTGCCCACGCTTGACTGGATTCGATATTCTCGTCTCCTACCAGCGTGATGCCGTACCCGCCAGACTCAGAAACATAGTCCCCGTAAGTACAAAATTGTGTGAGCAGCGACGCTTGCCACGCGGGAAGGTTGAAGCTGGCAATCTGAGCGGGCGTGTAGTCGCAGAACAGCAACTGACCAGACGAAGATCGGTAAATATTGTTCGTGCCCAACGTCGATCCGTCATTGTCCACCGTGCCGCAGATCCCCGGATTGCGGTTGGCAGGAAACACGTAGTTGGTGATGGCGCTCACGCAATGCAGAGTGATCATCCCGGCATGATTGATAACGCCGTTCATCAGTTCTTGCTCCCTCAAAGTCCCCGCAAAAGGAGCGAATCCGTTAGAGGAATAAGCACCAAGTCTATTCCCTCCGGGAGCGTTCGAATAATAATAATCCTGGGCCGTAAACATGTTGGTTGAAGCGCCTTCATCGTATGTCGGTATTACACATGCTGTTGCTGATGTACTGCCACAACCGGAAGCTGCAGGAAGGGTCGTAACATTATAGTTACCGCCTCCTCCTCCATACATACCCACAACGTAGCCCGTGCTCTGGTCCCAAACGGCCAGCAAGTGTTCGGTCCCCCCGGAAAAGGTGGCAGCATTGGGCGCATGAAACTTGATCGTTTGCGCTCCAGTTGGAGTCGTAACCAACATCGAGTACCAAGGGTCCGTCGGAAGGGGATTATAGAGAGGAAGGCCGAAGTCGTCTTTCCCCGGCGAAGCCTTCACGAACAACCCCATGTAGGTCGGGTTGCTGAGTTCGGAGTAGTTATACGTAATTGGATCACTACCAGTTTCATTGCAGTCTAACATGGCACATTTGGCGATTAAATCCCCCGTCGCGCAGTTTGACGTGTCGCCGAAGCAATGTTGTAGCACATCGCTCGGAAGCACCTTAGTCGTTACCGAGTTGGCGTTTTGCGAGTAGTATGGTGTGCCGGTTGACGATGTGGATTTGATGGTCACCGTAACCGCACTGGAAGCATACTTCGTAGAATCAGCGACGCTGATGGCTGAGACGGTATCGTAGCCCTGACTGGTAACGGCCGGTGCCGTATAGTCGCCGGATGAGCTAATGGACCCGAGTACCGCAGTCCAGGTCACGGCAGTGTTGGAGGTCCCTGTTACTGCGGACGTGAATTGCTTCGATTGGCCAGATTGCAGTGCCAAGGAAATTGGCGACACCGAGATTCCCACGATCGGAACTGACGATGCGGATGTGACTGTCACCGAGGCAGAGGCAGACTTGGTAGAATCAGCAACACTGATGGCTGAGACAGTATCGTAGCTCTGACTAGTGACGGTCGGTGCCGTATAGGTGCCGGATGAGCTAATGGACCCGAGTACCGCAGTCCAGGTCACGGCAGTGTTGGAGGTTCCTGTCACTGTGGCTGCGAACTGCTTCGATTGGCCAGACTGCAGCGCTACGGAACCTGGTGACACCGAGATTCCTACTGCCGGTAGCGGAATACCACTATTTTCCGTGCTCACCGCGATTACGGGGATGCTGACTTGACCTAGGAGTGGCAGTGGCCTAGTTGGGATGCTAATGACTGAAGACGCGCTGTACTCAACCGGTGCTGCACCCATCGTTACCAAAGTAAGTGTACCTGAATAGTTCCCAGCGCTCTTAGGATTAAAGATCGTTCGTAGTTGGAATGTCTGGCCGGGATCTAAGGTGACCGATCCGGTCCAACCTTGGATGGAAAAGATCGAATTGGGAAGAATGGTCGCTGACGTAATCGTTTCAGCGAATGGCCCCACATTGGTTACCCTAACAACGCTCGTAGCTACCTTTGAATTCAATTGGACTGTTCCGAAATTGATCATCGCAGGCGCGAGGGACAGAGGAGATTTTTCCGTTGGGGTTGCCGGGGCATTCGGCTGTGACGACGGCATGCTGGCGTTGACTCCACCGCATGCCGTAAGGAGTAACGATAGAGCGAATGTTAGTAAGGCAGTTACGAGAACGAAGTGAGAGGAAAATTGTCTCGCTAATCTGATCTCGGGGGAGAATCTCATTTTGGCCTCCGATAGCTTTATGGGATTGGGGTCAAGCCGTCGAAGACAAGTGTCGAAGAATGAGCTAGTAATAGTTAGATAACGCCCGTCTTACTACTTCGGTGCCCGACCGGCCATGACCTTTCGGCGGCCTTCGATTCGCCGGGGCATGTCACGGCGGTTTACGAACGCGTGTAATGGACATGCGGAAGTTTGTGCACGCCGGTGTCCAATAGAACGGATTTGAGCGCACTCATGGACTGTTTCACGCCGATGAGAAGCGATGAAACGAAACTCACGAATTTGACAGTCCGATTCAAGGCGGTGGTGCGGCGTTTTTTCGTAGGGCTCTATGATTGGCCGGATTGCGGCCGAAGAATTCTGCTATTCCGATCTCGTCTTTGTTCATGCTGGAGCTAAGCAGCGAAAAGTGGTCGCATTAGGCTGTACTCGCAAGGAAAAGTCCGAAGCCTGTTGTTGAGCACGACTCCAGGCGAGGCCCATAACTTTGCTGCGTTGAAATGGCCTGTGCCTTTGGAAGCGGTGGAGGCGGCAAACATCAGCGCATGGTTGATGCTACCGTTCTGAAGTTCGGTCTCCGACACCATTGCCGCCGTAGGAGCAAAACCATTCGACGCACTCCCACGTGAAAAATACCCGTAATCTTGCGCAGAGAACAGGTTCGATGCAGCCGATTGATAAGTGTTGGTTATCCGACAAGCGGTAGCTTGTGTACCGCCGCAACCTGACGCCGCAGGTAAACTTACTACGCCAAACGAGATGCTGCTGTTGTAGAGTTCCACGACCCACCCTGTAGTTTCATCCCAAATTGTGAGTTCTTGCTCGGCACCTTCCGAGAAAGTGGCGGCGTTTGGCGCGTGGAATGTTTCTGTCTGCGAGCCTGTCGGAGTGGCTGCTGTAATCGAGTACCACGGATCAGTGGAAGCTGAGGGATAGACTGGGTTTGCAAATCGTCTCGGCCCGGGCTGGCCTTGACAAAGGATCCGATGTAGGTTGGGTTATTCAGCTCCGAGAGGTTGCCGCAATCCGTCATCGTGCACTTGGCGACAGCATCTCCGGCAGAACAGTTCGACGTATTGCCGTAGCAATGTGATAGCACATCGCTCGGAAGCGGTTTAGTCGTTACCGAGTTAGCGTTTAGCGAGTATGCCGTACCACCCGATGCTGTGGTTGTGACAATGATCGACAAAAAAGCGATCGCTACCGTCAGATTACGAAGAGCCATAACGAAGTTCACCTCAGACTGGAAGATTTGACTGAACCAGATGACGAAGCGGCATTAGCAGCAGGTAACGACTGGCGACAACAACGATGAAGCGCTTACTGAGCGGCGTGACCACATGGTGCATGGTGGGTGCTTTGCGCCTCAAACGCAGAAGTACATTAAGTTTTTAAGGAAGCTGATGGTGGTCACTGGATAGGCAGGTTCAGAAGTGGGAGTATTCTGCTATGTCAGAGCCAAGGCAAGAAAATCTGGGCGCCCGTACCTGCGATGCTCGTTGAAATTCTGAGTGGATGTTCGATGCTGCTCAATGCGCGACTAAGCCTCGATCTTCCTAAGACGGGCGCCACAATGACCGGAAGCGAAGAGAGAAAAGAGCGCTTTCCGCCAGCAGCGGGTCCCTCGTGGCCCAACCGCGCGTTATTGCACACGAACAAATCCCCTTTCCTGGTTCTTCGATCTTGCTGGAAACTCGCTTTTAGTCTGGATCAGGAATCCGCGGAGCCGCTAGCACGATTATCTCGCTTCCTCCGATAATATGATTTTCACCGAACATCGCAAAGAAGTTGTCAGCCTGAGCCAAGGTTCCTTCACCATAGGAAACCAGAATTTTACTGGAAGATTTCATGTTGATCGCTGGCATTTTCCTGCAATTTCGTGATCTTACCGGTGATGCACTCTAGCGTGGCATGCCGTGCACAGCGTAATCAAGTTTTCTTCTGAGTTTTTCCCCGAATGGCTGCGGAACTTCCTGTGGTGAACCTCGAGGTTCGACATCGTGCCGCACAATTGACACCGCCAGCCGTCGCGACGCAGGACCTGCTGCCGCTGACTCTCGTAGGACACAGGATCCAGCCGTAAGGGCAGGAGTTTTAAGCTAATCGAACTCACGATGCCTTCTCGCGGAGGTCTCCCAGAAAGGCCTGCCGCTGCTCGCTGGGCAGAAATTTGAAGAACCTCGTCATTGAGAACAGCAGCATCTCCGGATCTCCGTGGTCCAGGTTCGCTCCGGCCAGGAAGTCCGCACAGATCATTTCCAAACAGTAGCCTCGGGAGCGGTCGCTTCCGAGCATTAGAGCTGCCGTCTCGATCACCCGCTCAATGACTGGCATCTGGCTCTGGTACAGTTTGAAGTAGATAATCTCCCAGGGTTCCGTTTCCCGCCCTGTCAGTTCCTTCTCGACTTCCTGCTTGAACTGCTCTTTGGGCGTTTCCTGAGCCCGGTGCAACCAGGTTGCACAATCGAAGTTCTTCCGGTCCCTCCGGGCCAATTTGGCTAACTCCAACCCCTTCGTCCAGCCTACTTCCTTCAGCTGCTTTCTGGCCTGCGGCGGCAGGTGCTCGTGAATCGACATCAGGTAGTAGGCCTTCCTCCGGGACCCCGGGAAACGCTTTTCCAGGAACTCGTCGAAGCACTTCAGGTCCTCCAGCCGCCAGTACTGTCCTGCCCGAACTTCGCATAGATAGCGCCCGAGTTCCACAAACTTGGTGTCCCTCTCTGTCTCCTTTCGCTGCTCCCAGGCCAGAATCTCGTCAATTTTGCCCAGCACGAACAGGGCGCGTCGGCGATTGAACTTCGGCGACATGGGTGGATTTCTAGTAACTAAGCTCGTCAAGCCAATCAAGACTCTCTGCTCCTGGACGCCGCACCAATCTGGCGTCAGCCATTCCCTGTTTTCCAAGACACAGCCCCACGTACGGACAGCTGCTGCAGGGATTCTGGGGGAACCGGATGCCACTATGAGGCAGGAACTGGGCGGACTCGATTCTTCGGATCGTGTCCCCTACCAGGCGACCGAATTCCTCGCGCTGCTCGTCTGTGATGGTGGTTCGTAGGTACTGAACCTCCCCCAAGCGTTTGCGGACGAATACGACTTGGGCGACTTCCGCGATTCCAGTCATCCACGAGTAGCAAACCAGCTGCGGATCCAGCGCTAATAACCCTTCAGGTTCTTCCAGGTATCGGCTCGAACTGGTCTTCCACTCGAGCAGACACCGCGCGCCGTCAAGCTTCCCGATGGCATCGATATAAGCGATAAAGTCGTTCTTTCCAGCAACGGGCCGCGTGAACTTGATCTGAAGATTCCGTCGGGGCTGATGGACCTGGATGCGATCGTCTTGGCAGAAGCGGGTCAATAGCATGATGCCCTGCCGCAGCATGCGATCCCAGGAATCTCCATTGGAGTAATGCAAGCCCTGGTTCTGACACTCAGACCACTCGGAGAATAGGACTGCTCCGGGATCTTCCCGGCGAAAATAGGCGCCCAAGGCTTGTTCGAAGGCGCGGCCAAAGAGCATCGCCGCCCGGGTATCCTTTTCCCTCCAGCCATCGAGATAGCGATGCCGATAACGCCGCGGACAGGTGAGGTACTGGCTGATCTGGGTGTAGCTGTAGATTCTCTCTTTTGCAGTCAAGTTTTTTCTCTCTGGGAGAGGTGCGGAGAACCCTCTCTCTTTTTGCTCTCCGGTCAAGCACAGATAACGGCGGTATCGCGAGCGAACTCTGCTAGGCATAACTTGGATCCGTCGTAGGCCTTATCGAGGCGGAACATGGCGAACAAGGCGTGCAGGAGCTTTCTCATAACTGCCACCACAGCCTGCAATGGGGCTTTTCCGCGGCGAAGCAAACGCTGGTAGAAGCCCCGCACGAAGGGCTCATGACGTATCGCAACCAGCGCGGGCATGTAGAGAGCTCGACGCAAGTGACGATTACCACCTCGGCTGATCCGCGTTTTCTTTTCAACGGAGGTGCCCGAACTAAACTGCTTCGGATCCAGTCCGCTAAAGGCAACCCACTGGCGCGCATCCAGGGTGTCGGGCAGCACGGCGAGTTCACCGAGGATTTGCAAGCTGCTGGTTTCGCCCAGTCCCGGAGTCGTCAACATCAGATGGAAACGGCGATTCAGCTCGGGGTTACGGGCGATCTGTCGGAGTGCTTCGCGCCGCAGCCGTGTGATGCGGAGTTTTAGGTAACGCAAATGCTTCTCCAGTTCCCGAATCAACAGCGCAGGTAGGGCGTCACTGGCGAGCAACGAATGCTGACGATTTTTCTCTTGGGTCTGCATGGCAACCAGATCTTCGATCGCCCGTGTGATGCTACGCAACCGCAGGGCTGCCAGGCTGGGCGGTACCCAAGGAACCCACCGCATACGCAGGGCATATTCGCAAAGCACCCGCGCATCGACCGGGTCTGTCTTGCTGCGCTCGCCCAGCGACTCCGCAAAGCGTCGCGCACGGCGAGGATTCACGACGCTGATCTCCACTTGAGGGTGGGCCTGCAGGGTTAAGGCCAGATCCAGACTGTAATTGCCGCTCGCCTCTAAGCAGACGCGGGCCCGTGCGTTTGCCCGCAGCAAGTACGCCAAAAGGGCTTTATGTCCAGCTGCTTTGTTGCTGAAGGTTGTAACCGCGATCTTTTCCTCGATTCCGCACTGCACCGCTACGCTTAACTCACGCGCACTGACGTCGATGCCAGCGAATACCTGAATTTCAGCTTGGGAAGCTTTTTTCATAATCCATCCTCACCATTTGGGATTAGACTGAGTTTCGGCTCCCCGACCCTGTATCCCCTCTCTCGCCGACCTTGTGAATGCAGGCTCAAGCGGCCTCGGATTCTCCACGGCGTGGGAAAGGAGGGCGGGGGGCCTATCTACAGCGCAGGCTGCAAAACAAACGCGCCTCAGGTCATTACGGCCTCCCGCCGAAACCCGATCCAATTCCCCACTAGCAGGAAACACCGGATCGGGGAAGATGCAAGCAAGATACAAGGTCATTTTCAGGCCACCCGCGGGCTGTCTAGATTTGCCGGTGAAAGCTCTTCCCACCGGCCGGCTGGAGCAAAACCGTCGAGCCGGAGCAGGGAAGTGCCGTTGCAAACGATGTGGCTGATCTTGACCACCCCCTTCAGACCTAAGAGCTGGGTCTCGTCCACCTCATCGCGCCCGAGCAGCTCGGTGTCGTAGCCGAAGTCGCGCAGGAACCAGTTCAGCTTCCACAAGGCTTTCGGGCTGCAATAGAGGCGGCTGGAAAGGATGTGGCCAGCAAAACGGCTGGGCTCAAGAATGGCCAGAGTTAGGGTGTAGTAAGGCTTTTGTGCCTGACGACGAAACTGGACCCTTTGCACCCGAACCAGAAAGACTCCGTCGGGGATCTGGTCGCGGGCACAGCGATCGGCGGCGTGCAGGCCGGCAATCTGGCGTTTCATGCGGCACCTGTGCGCCGGTTAAACCGGCAAGGGGTAGTGAATGAAAGTTTCATACGTTGAAGGAGTAGCGAACCACAACGGCCTCGAGTCATGTGTCGGCGTCCGCAAGGACGAAGGCAAAGCGTTGACAGAGGAACGTGCAGGCCGGGTATTGAGCCGCGAAATGCATGCCCTGCCGCGCAAGCGGCAGGTACTCCGGGATGCCGACGCCGTGGGTGTAAGCGGAAGGCAATACCAGGTGCACCACCTTCGCAAGGGGCACCAGATCCCGCGCGGTCACAGACCCCGTGCATGTACGGAAACACCTTGCGCGGGAACCGGGAGATCCCACGCGCGCCTGAGGTAGAGAGAACCGCAGGCCGCATCGGGAAGTCAAACGACATACGCCGATGATGAACACACGTGGGAAGTCGGACGGCCCTGTAGTACCGGCGATGTCGCCGAACAAAACCGGGGAACCGGTGGCGGAGGCGATGGAGGGAAGAGGGCTGGCCAAGGGAAACTCGCCCGAGCGCAACGCGCTCCGGACTCAGAGCCGGGATGGCGCGCCCAGCGTGCTGGAGCGAGTACGTCAGATAGCAAGAGCGGATGGGAAACAGCGGTTTACCTCGCTCCTGCACCACATCTATGACGTCGAACGATTGCGAGCAGCCTACCTCTCCATCAAACGGCAGGCAGCGGCAGGCGTAGACGGCAAGACCTGGGAGCAATACGGAGATGGGTTGGAGGAAAACCTCCAGGGCCTCTCCCAACGGCTCAGGCGAGGAGCATACCGAGCCAGACCTGTTCGTAGAGTCTACATCCCGAAGGTGGGCAAACCGGGCGAGCTTCGTCCGCTCGGTGTTCCCGCGCTGGAAGACAAAATCGTCCAGCGCGCCACGGTCGAGGTGCTCAGTGCCATCTACGAAACAGACTTTCTCGGTTTTTCTTACGGATTCCGGCCGGGACGCAGCCCGCACCAAGCGCTGGATGCATTGACGGTTGGACTCACCGTGAGAAAGGTGAACTGGGTGCTCGATGCCGACATCCGTCGGTTTTATGACACTCTCAATCACGGATGGGTGGTGAAGTTCGTCGAGCACCGCGTAGCAGACCGGCGCGTCGTGCGGTTGATCCAGAAATGGCTCAAGGCAGGCGTGCTGGAGGAGGGCAAGCGGATACAAAGTGAAGTGGGGGCGGTTCAGGGCGGAAGCATCAGTCCGCTGCTGTCGAATCTCTATCTGCACTATGTGTTCGACCTGTGGGCCCAGCGATGGAGGCAGAAGCAGGCGCGCGGCGACGTGATCGTCGTCCGTTTTGCTGATGATTTCGTCGTGGGCTTTGAGCATCGTCACGAGGCTGAGCGGTTTCTGACCGAACTGCGGGAGCGGTTTGCGAAGTTCGGGCTGGAACTGCATCCCGCCAAAACGAGGGTCATCGAGTTCGGCCGCTATGCGGAACGAGATCGGCGAACCCGTGGAGACGGTAAACCTAGCACCTTTAACTTCCTCGGTTTTACGCATAGTTGCGCAAGAACGCGGAAGGGTGGGTTCACGGTACTTCGGCAGACGATGCGGCAAAGGTGGCAAGCCAAGTTGCAGGAACTTAAAGTTGAACTGCGGCAACGCATGCACACGCCCATCCCGGAACAGGGGGCTTATCTGCGCTCGGTCCTGTTGGGTCACAATCGCTACTATGGTGTGCCCCTGAATGGTCCGGCCCTGGGAGCCTTTCGCATGGCAGTGGGATACCTGTGGCGGACAGTCCTGCGCCGTCGCAGTCAGGGCAACCATCTGCCGTGGCACCGTATGGAACGACTTCTTACTCGGTGGCTTCCGCCTGCACGTATCTGTCATCCTTACCCCCTTATGCGTCTGCGCGTCATTCCCCGAGGTGGGAGCCGGATGCGGTAATGCCGCTCGTCCGGATCTGTGGCGGGGGCTGTGAGCGATCATGGTCCCTACGCCGACTCTTTCTGGCCGAGATAGCTGTTGAGCTGGCAGAGCAGGGCAGAGCGGTCTTTCTCGGCCCAGTCGGCCAGATGCGTGACGAAGGCTTCCACCTGCTCACGGGTAGCATCGCGCAACGCCTTGACGCTGCAGAAGTCGGTGGCATAGGCCTTGACCAAACTGGGATCGAGTTGATGCTGGCGGATGATCTGGCAAAGGCGGTCGCGAACCTTCCGGCCGCCGTTGTTTTCGTTGGACGGTTGCGGCGGAAGTTTTTTCGATTCTGCGGACGATTGCGGTGGTTCGGCGAAAGAGCCGATTTCCTCTACAGAGCAGATGCCGATGCCATAGGCCTTGCGCAGAGCACGGTTAACCGCCCTGGTTTCCGCCACGCGCATCTCGGCGCCATGGACCAAAGCAGACACATTGGAGGGATCGGCATCGCCGTACCCGACGAAACCTCTACATGCCCGCGACTTGAAAACCGCAGCCCTGAATACCCACCGAGAGGTTGCGGGATCGCTTGACTCCAGGACAGGACGGCAGTGGATGCCGGCACAGCGGCGTCGCTCGGCAAGCCGAAGCAGCCCGGAATGGGTAACATACCAACCGCCGTCGAGATACTTAATATCTCCATTATTGACGGAAACCTGATGCCTTTGAATCAATTCACGGAGGGCGCGCAGGACAGTTTTGGGCAAGTCCCCGTAAAGTAACTTTGCGAACCGCAATTCACGTGCGAAATTGTCTTGGGTAGACTTCATATGCTCCTCGCTGATTACAATGCTCGGCAGCTCTGACGTTGCATTCACGACGCGGGAATAAAGAAGGCGTCGTATCGTCAGAGTCGGCTTGGATCAGCCCGAGCTGCCAACATCTATATCGATATTTTATCAGTATATAGATATATGCCGTCAAGGGCAAAATCGAAGGGCAAGTACGTATCTGTCGACTGGGTAGCGGTAGGCCGCCGCATCCGGGAGATGCGCGGATTTGATATGACGCAGGAGGAGTTCGCCAAACGCATTGGCATAAGCCAAAACTATCTCTCCACCATGGAACGTGGCAAAGTGGAGATTGGGGCGGAGATCCTTCTTCGAATCAGTCAGGAGTTTGCGAAAAGTGTTGAATGGCTGCTGACGGGGGAAGGCGAGCAGCCCCGTGTCTAAAGTCGCTTTGGTGCAGGCCTGCGGAGCTCATGTTCCATGTTCACGCCGATCTAAGAAGAGATTGGAGTCCGTTGCTGCCGCGAAAGGGCGAAGTGCGGCTCAGATATGCGAAGCGTTATTACACGCAGGTTTGATGGAATGCCAAGAAGAAGACCAATGCGGCGCGATGACACAGGGGGACGACAGCCTACAGCCAAACTAAAGATTACGAGAGAAAAGTATCTACTACCTCATCTTCTTTAGCTCGGCCAAGGGCGAGAAGGACAGGTAGAGCACAATCTGCAGCCAACACCATAGTCGCCAAACAGAAGGCCAGGGTGAAAGACTCATGACCGGGGTGGGAAAGACGGTCCACGTTTCTGACTGAACTGGACTCGTCTGCGAAGTAGGGCCCCCAACCGATTGATTCAACAACACTACGTCACAACGCTACGTCCACTCTGGCGCTTGGCTCTGCTAATCTGCTGCGACCGAGGTCGTGTTCCGCCAGCGGCGAGTCGCTATTGGCCTAAAGGCACGTTATTGCACACCAGATGCAACACTCTGCATTATTGACATCATCAAGAATCGTGTCACAATGATGGTGCCGCCACTTGCCTTGTCCGTTGGCCTTCTCGGAGGCAGTCGGCGGCTGTCCTGATTGCTTCAGTGGTTTCCAACGACAGGGAGAGCTGTTGATCTGCGAACGCGATGAGAGACCTTACGACGCGATGGTGCGGAGAGTTCAGCTTGTCAATAGGAGAGGTAGTGAAGGGCATTTTACAATGACCCGTGTCGTGGCATTTCTCGGTAAATGCTGTCCCCTCGGCTTGCTCGCCGCCACTCTGTGTGGTGTAACAATGAGCCAGGTTTCGGTTCTCACGCAGCACAATGACAACAACCGTACTGGGCAGAACACTAGTGAAACGATCCTGACCACCTCGAATGTCAACGTGAGCAATTTCGGAAAATTGTTTAGCCTGGCTCTGGACGGCTCCATCTATGCGCAGCCCTTGTACTTGCCGAACCTGACGATTAACGGCAGCTCCCACAATGTAGTTTACGTGGCGACCGAGAACAACAGTGTCTATGCCTTCGACGCAGACGACCCGAACGGAACCACGCTGTGGCAGGTCAACCTCGGTCCGTCTGTTCCCAGCAACGACATTTGTCCAGCTTCGGGTCAACCTTCGGGTTGCTACACGAACATTATTGGGGGGATCGGCATCACTGGTACGCCGGTGATTGACCCGGTGGGCGGTGTTCTCTACGCGGCGGCCAAGAACAAGGACTCGGACGGCACTTACCACTACCGCCTGCACGCATTGAATGTTAGTTCAGGTGCAGAAATGTTCGGCGGCCCGGCAGAAATCTCTGCCGGTAACTTCGAGCCATTGTTTGAGCTGAATCGCCCGGGGCTTTTGCTCTCGGGTGGAAATGTTTATATCGCCTTCGGTTCTGAGGGAGATACCACTCCGTGGTACGGCTTTGTGATGGTTTATAACGCCAGCACATTAGCGCAAGTGGCGTTTCTGAACACCTCCCCTTCATTGATTTCCGGTGGAAGCATCTGGGGCGGAGGCCAGGGCCCGGTAGCTGACGATGCAGGTAACGTTTACGTCATCACAGCCAACGGTGATTTCAATGCGAACACCGGCGGCAGCGATTACAGTACGAGTTTCTTGAAGCTGGGGCTGGACGGATCCAATTTGTCGGTGCTCGATTACTTCACGCCCTACAACCAGTCCTACTTGGGCAGTCCGGGTCCGGACGTTGACCTGGGCGCGGGTGGGCCTTTGCTCATTCCCGGCACCACGCTGCTGTTAGGCGGCGGCAAGGACGGAATCCTTCGCCTGGTCGACAGCACCGATATGGGAAAATACAATGCCAGTGGCGCCCCTAATAATGATGTGCAGGAGTGGCAAGCCCTTTCCGGAATAGCCGCGGGCGGGTTGATCATGGGCGGGCCCGTGTATTGGAACAGCCCGAGCTTGGGTCCGGTCGTTTACCTGTGGGGCGCCGGACAGGCTATGCAAGCATGGAGTTTCAATGGTCAGACGTTTCAGACCTCTCCGGTTTCCCAGGGCACGATTGCGAATACGGCGGGCTATTCAAACATGGCTCCCTTATCGATATCGTCCAATGGGAGCACTGCGGGAACCGGCATAGTCTGGGCAGCAGCATCTCTGAGTGGAGACGCCAATGCGGGCATCGTACCGGGGCAGCTGTGGGCCTTTGACGCCAGCAATTTGACCAACGAACTTTGGGACAGTCAGTTAAACAGCTCCCGTGACGGCGTGGGCAACTTCGCTAAGTACGATCCCCCTACTGTCGCCAACGGCAAAGTCTACCTCGCCACGTTCTCTGGACAGTTGTTGATTTACGGTCTTCTCGCTTCGTTCAATTTCTCCATGTCATCTGCCCCGTCGAGCCAATCGGTAGTGGCGGGTAGTTCGGCTTCTTACATTGTCTACGTGAATCCGCAGGCTGAATTCGCCGGAACGGTAATTGTGACTTGCTCGGGACTGCCCTCCGGGTCCTCTTGCTCTCCAGCCTCAGTCTTCGTCCAATCAGGCGGGGGCGGACAGTTGAGTGTGCCGCTTATCGTTACCACCACGGCATCCAACGTCGGTGGACCCTTTAGCTTCACGATCACGGGAACTTCCGGAACGCTGGTCCAAACCACCACTGCCAGCCTGACAGTGACGGCGGCGGCGGCTCCATCGTTCGCGCTGACAGCTGCACCGCTAGCGCCAGCGACCGTCACGCCAGGTGGTTCTGCCACATCCACGGTAACAATCACGCCTTCGGGCGGTTTCAACTCAACCGTTAACCTTACTTGCACTGTTACCCCGGTCACGACGGTGCCTCCGACATGCAGCCTCAGTTCCGCAACGGTGAATGGTGGAAGCGGGACGCCGACGTTGACGGTGAGCACGGCAGCAGCGACGGCATCTGTGCGGCCGAACCGAGCGGGGAGTATGTTCTATGCCATGCTGTTGCCGTTGTGCGGGCTGACGCTGCTGGGAGCCACCTTCAGGTCGCGGAGCAGGAAACGGCTGGGCTGGCTGCTGGTCTGCCTCATGCTGTCGTTGCTGATCTGGCTAACGGCCTGTAGTGGCGGATCCTCCCCTAGTGGTAATAATGGAGGGGGTGGTGGCGGAACGACCGCAGGAAGCTACAGCGTCACCGTCACTGGCAAGTCGGGAGCGTTGACCCAGACTACTCAACCCATGAGTGTGACAGTACAATAGCTCCGCCGTGGAGCGCACCCGCGCTGAAGAAGTCCCCCTCGGTCGGCAAAGCGCACTTTGCCGCGCCATGCAGTACGAGGTGTGTACCGGAGCACTTCCGTTTTCCGGTGGCACCTAGGGGCGTGCGCCTCAACAATCCCCGCTTCCCTCGTGAACATGACGCTGTGATCTGGATCACAGACTCGAGAGTCATGAGAGCGTAGCCTCGCCTTAGTAGAGCCCCCCCAGTACCCGGTGCCCTTTCAGAACTGCAGGCGTTGTCGGAACCTCGACCAAAAAACGACAAATGGCAACCAGCTCCAACTACAGGACTATCCCGCGGGATCGCCTCCTTTGGATGTATGAGCGGATGACCTTGATCCGCGAGTTTGAAGAGACGCTGCGGCAACTGGTAAGCCGGGGTGTCCCAACCGGGCCAGTCCACTACTATGTCGGCCAAGAAGCGGTCGCCGTTGGTGTCTGTGCGGCACTCGACGCTACTGACTGGATCGCCTCCACCCATCGCGGCCATGGGCACGCCATCGCCAAAGGCGCCGACGTGCGGCGGATGATGGCAGAACTCTATGGCAAGAGGACCGGCACCAACCGGGGCAAGGGTGGCTCGATGCACATCACCGATACCAGCATCGGGATGTTGGGCGTAAATCCTGTGGTGGGCATGGGGGTAACCCACGCCGTCGGCGCCGCGCTCTCCGCAAAAGTGCGAGGCAGCAATCAAGTGGCCGCAGCATTTTTTGGGGATGGGGCATCCAGCCAGGGAGCCATACATGAAGCCATGAACCTGGCGGCGATCTGGTGCTTGCCGGTTCTTTTTGTTTGCGAGAACAACGGATATGCCGATGCGACTCCGGTGGAGTACGCAGTGGCCGCCAAGAACATTGCCGACCGGGCTGCCGCCTATAACATGCCCGGCATGATCGTGGATGGCCAAGATGTGACCGCAGTCTACTTTGCAGCCGAAGCTGCG
>JBAUVZ010000061.1:0-13585 GCA_049583505.1 Candidatus Sulfotelmatobacter sp. | reverse complement strand
CCAGAATTTATCCTGGGGACGAGCCCTGCAATGATCCGCCACCGTACGAAAGGGCGGACTGATGAGATAAATCGCATCTTGTTCAGGAGCGAAGAGCTGGATACGCTCCCTCGAAACGGGCGATCGGAGATTCTGCCGGCGAGCTTCTTCCTGCGTTCGCGGCCAAAGCCCTGATTCAACCAAGGCGAGGAGCCGCTTCGGGAGGGGTAAGTCGCCGACCATCGCGTAGTCAGTAGCCATACATACACCTCAAGCAATCACCGATCTTATCCCCTACCAGTTGTGGTCGTAAAATCGCGATGTCATCAGAAGACCAAGGATCAGCGCGACGTGTAAAATACTCAGAATAGTCCAGACTCAAGGATTGAATGAAGAACGTCCGAAAGGATTAACTCCCATGGCAACCCTAGAACTCCCCGTCCGGCCGCGCACCCCATCCCATCAAGGCCCCTTCATCAACGAACCCTTCTACGATTTCCGCCACGAAGACACCGCCCGCAAGATGCGCGCCGCCATTGAAAGAGTACGCGGCCAACTCGGCCGCGAGTATGACCTCATCATCGGCGGTCAGCGCGTCAAGACCGCCGACAAGATCAAGTCCCTGAACCCCTCAAAGCCCTCTCAAGTCGTCGGAATCCACCAGAAGGCCGGCAGAGAGCACGTCGAACCAGCTATGGCCGCCGCACTGAAAGCCTTCCAGACCTGGAGCCGCACTCCCATCGAAGAGCGCGCCAGCCTGCTGTTCCGCGTAGCCGACCTGTTGCGCGACCGCAAGATGGACTACATGGCCTGGCTGGTCTTCGAAGTCAGCAAGAACTGGGGCGAGGCCGATGCCGACATCTCCGAGACCATCGACTTCTGCGAGTTCTACGCCCGCGAAGCGCTTCGTCTCGCGAAAGCTGAGACCCCGGTGCAAATGCCCGGCGAGCACGATTCACTCACTTACATCCCGCTCGGCATAGGCGCGGTCATTCCTCCGTGGAACTTCCCCTGCGCCATCATGGCCGGCCTCGTGCTCGCTTCCATTGTCAGCGGCAACACCGTGATCCTGAAGCCGTCGAGCGATTCCCCCACCATCGCTGCCAAGTTTGTCGAACTCCTCGAAGAAGCCGGAATGCCCGAAGGCGTAGTAAATTTCTGCCCCGGCGCCGGCGCCAGCTTCGGCGACGCCGTAGTCGCGCATCCCAAGACGCGTTACGTAGCTTTCACCGGATCCCGCGAAGTCGGCCTCCACATCAACCAGACTGCCGCCACGTAAGCTCCCGGCCAGCTCTGGATCAAGCGCACCATCCTCGAAATGGGCGGCAAAGACGCCATCATCGTCGACGCCGATGCCGATATCGACTCCGCCGTCGAAGGCGTGGCGCAAGCCGCATTCGGCTTCCAGGGCCAGAAGTGCTCAGCCTGCTCCCGCGCCATAGTTGATGAGCGCATCTACGACAAGTTCCTCGATCAGCTCAAAGCCCGCGTCGAGAAGATCACCGTCGGCGATCCCGCCGAGAACACCAACATGGGCGCAGTCATCAACGAAGGCTCCATGAAGACCATCCTCGAATACATCGAACAAGGCAAGAAAGACGGACGCCTCCTCACCGGCGGCAAGCGCGACACCGACGCGGGGGAAGGCTACTTCATCCGCCCCACCGTGATCGCCGACATCCCGGCCGGGTCAAAACTGGAGCAGGAAGAAATCTTCGGTCCCGTGCTCGCCGTAATCAAAGCGCGCGGCTTCGACAATGCGCTGGAAATCGCCAACGACACCGAGTTCGGCCTGACCGGCGCCATCTACACCAAGTCCCACGACAAGATCGATCGCGCCAAGCGCGAGTTCCACGTCGGCAATCTATACATCAACCGCAAGTGCACGGGCGCCATGGTAGGGGCGCATCCCTTCGGCGGCTTCAACATGTCGGGCACCGATTCCAAGTCCGGTGGCCCCGACTACCTCTATCTCTTCACGCAGGCTAAGTCCGTGGCAGAGAAACTCGGCTGATTCTGCGTGCCGCATCTGATTCCCACGAAACCAAAAAGGCCACCCTCACGGGTGGCCTTCGATCTGATCCGTTAAGTGTTTCCTACGGCATCACTCCCGCCGGCGGTTGTGGTACCGGCCCCGCCGTGGTCGCTGCCGCCGCCTCGTTCAGTATCCGGTGGTGGATGGTGAACAACGCCAGCTCCAGCCGGTCGGATACCCCAATCTTGTCATACACGTTGCGCAGGTAATTCTTGATGACCTGCTCGGTGGTCCCCAGCTGTGTGGCAATTTCTTTGTTCTTATAGCCCTGCACGATGAGCGCCACAATACGCAGCTCTTTCGCCGTCAGGCGATCGCGCACCCGCAACCCGACCATATCGTTTTCGGTGAGTTCGCTCGGCACCGCCACGTCCTGCACCCAGGTTTCCCCGCGCGCCACCTTGCGCACGCAGTCCACCAGGGCCGCGCTGGTCACGTTGCGATACACCACGCCATGCGCGCCGTTCGCCATGTGCCGCTGCGCGCTCTCGCCCGTATCGGCCAGCACCACCACGCGGGTTTTGGCGCGGTTCGCTGACTGCACGATCGCGGCGAAATCGTTGTGAAAGCCCGCGGCCACCACCAGCACCGCGGCACGGAACTTGTCCAGAGCCATGAACATCTGCTCTTGCGTCTGAGCCTGCGCCACAATGCGCATCTCGTCTTCCACGGCCAGCACCTTGGCGATGCCGGCGCGGAAGATTGCCTGGTTATCGGCCAGTATCAGTTTGAGCATGGTATCGGTACTCCCGAAGTTCGGTCCAAAAAAATTCGGTCCAAAAAGTCCGCTCCAAAAGTATTAGGTGTTCCTGACGAACTCATATGAATCGATCACGCAGGCCACGCCGCGGCCCTCTTCGCTGGTCCCCGTGGGGTCGGCGCGCACCACGCGCCCCTTGCACTGAATCACCACATTCTCTCGCCCTCCGGTGACGTCGGGCGGAAGCGTGATCTCAAACTCCACCGGCGAACCAATCTCCAGCGACGCGTCGGCGCGAATGTAAACTCCCGCCGCGCTCAGATTCCCCGTAAGCCCTTTGGTGTCGCCACTGGCGCGCTCATCGTGAATCTTGATCGGCAATTCCAGCGGAAACCTTTTTCCGGTCCGTGCTTCGGACACAGTGCCTCCTCGTGCGTGGCTGATCTTAACCTAACTTGACTCAACTGACTGGATTCTAACTGACCTGATGTTCCGACCAGACCCCCACTCAGGGCCAGCCCAGTCCACGCCTCCAGAATACGCCACCTGGCTGACGGATCGGCCACTTTTGTTGCTCAGGGGCGGTTATATCACGGATGCAACCGGGATAAAAGCCTGATTACGAGTTAGTTAAGGGTAGAACCTAGGTTCCCCCCAAGGAAGGCTCGTCTGGGGCGGACGCCCTCGTCCGCCGCTTTTGACCTTGCTTTCTGGGGTTGCTCTAGCAAAGATCGCGACAACTCCCGTGGCATCTAAACTTCGCAGCATCCAGTTGATGTAAGCTTTCTCTTCCTAGGAGAGCTAACATGCCCCGTTCATTCTTCCCTCCCGGCCACCCGCAGCGTCGGACGCGTCTTTTCATCTGCCAGGTCGTTGTCCTTGTTTTTGCCTCGATTACGTGCCTGACATCCCAGCAGGCAACCCAAAAGTCGGCCAACCCGAATCCCGCCACGAAAGCCACGGAAGAAAAGCCCAAGTCGAGCCTGGAGAGCGCCGCCTCCGCATCGTCCCGGACCCTGGCTCAATTCAACGATGCCTTGGAAAACCTCGCCGCCAAGGTGTCTCCCGCGGTCGTTCAGATCCTCGTGACCGGCTACGGGCCGCTGCATGAAGAAAGCCGGTCGGAGACGTCTCTCATCGTACGCCAGCACGCCGTAGGTTCGGGAGTCATCGTCGATCCCAGCGGATACATCATGACCAACGCGCACGTCATCGAAGGCGCGCAGCGCATCCGCGTCGCTTTGCCCATGCCCAACGACACCGGCCGCTCCTTAGCAGCGGGGAAACGCCGCATCTTCGAAGCCCGCCTCGTTGGCATGCACAAAGAGAGTGACCTTGCCCTGCTCAAGATCGATGAGAAGGACCTTCCCACGCTCGTCCTGCTGGCACAACAGCGTCCTCGCGTAGGCCAGTTAGTGTTCGCCATCGGCAGTCCCGAAGGATTGCAGAACTCCGTCACCATGGGGGTAGTCAGCGCCGTGGCACGCCAGGCCGATCCCGACAAGCCGCTCACCTACATCCAGACCGATGCTCCCATCAATCCCGGCAACAGCGGCGGACCGCTGGTCGATATGAACGGATCCGTAATCGGGATCAACACTTTCATCCTTTCGACAGGCGGCGGCAGCGAAGGTCTGGGCTTCGCAATCCCCGCGCGCATCGTGGATTTCGTATACCACAGCCTGCGCCAGTACGGCCACGTGCATCGCGTCGAGATCGGCGCGGTCGCCCAGGAAATCACACCCACGCTGGCCGACGGCCTTCATCTCGCGCAGCACTGGGGAGTCATCGTCGCCGACGTCAAACCCGACGGCCCCGCCGCCGCCGCCGGCCTGCGGATTCAGGACATCGTTCTTACCGCCGACGATCGTCGCATCGAAACTCTTCCGCAGCTTTCTTCCGCCCTCTATCTTCACCGCCTCGATCAGGTGCTGAAGCTCGAAATCCTGCGCGGCGACCAGAAGAAAACTCTCTACGTCCCGGCCATCGAGCATCGCGACCAGATGGATCAACTCTTCGACGCAGCCGATCCCGAAAAAAATCTCGTCCCGCGCCTGGGCGTTCTAGCCGTCGACCTCACCGACGAGATCCGCAATCAAATCGGAACCCTGCGCATCGCCTCCGGTGTGGTCGTACTGGGCCGCGCCGCCGACCTCATCCTGCCCGACACCGGCCTGCAAACCGGAGACGTCATCCACGCCTTCAACACCACTCCCATCACTTCCATGGATGCGTTGCGCGCCGCCGTCCTCACCCTGAAGACCGGCGATCCCGTAGTCCTGCAAGTCGAGCGCTCCGACGGCCTGACCTACCTGAGTTTCGAGATGGAGTGATGGAGTAATGGAGCGAATGAGAGATGAGATCGGATGGGACCCCCGGGGGCAAATGCCGGCACAATTCATGTGGGGAAAGCGCCCTCGGCTGTCTGGTCGAGCGCAGCTCGACTCGCTTTTCGCAGGCAGCGCCCAACTCTGGTTCGCCTTTGCGCCTTGCCGTAGAATGTCCTGTGGCACGCGCCCGTAGCTCAACTGGATAGAGCATCTGCCTTCGGAGCAGAGGGTTGGGAGTTCGAGTCTCTCCGGGCGCACCAGATTCTAGCCTTCGCGTCGTCACCCTGCCAATCTCAGATCAGAACTTTACGGCGACCGGCTCGCGGTCGGCCTCGGCGGTCTCGAAGAACTGGCGAGCCGTGAAGCCGAACATGTTGGCAAGAATGCTGTTCGGAAACGACTGGATCGTCGTGTTGAGGTCGCGCACCACCTGGTTGTAATAGCTGCGCGCATTTTGGATCGAATCCTCGGTCTGGCTCAGCGATCCCTGCAGCTTAGTGAATTGCTCCGAGGCCTTTAACTCAGGATAATTCTCAGCCACGGCAAACAGGCTCTTCAGCGCGCCGGTGAGCTGATTCTCGGCCACGGCCTTGCCTTCGGGTGTGGTAGCCTGCATCGCTTGCGAGCGAAACTTGGCAATATTCTCGAACGTCCCTTTTTCGTGCGCGGCATAGCCTTTGACGGTCTCGACCAGGTTGGGGATGAGGTCGTGCCGCCGCTTGAGCTGCACGTCAATGTCAGACCAGGCTGAATCGCAGCGCACCCGCAACTGCACCAGGCTGTTGTACATGCCGACAAGCACGACGGCGATCACGACGAGGATAACCAGGATGACGATGCCGAACATGAGCGGCTCCTTGGGGAGTTCGAGCTTGATCTCGGAATCAATGGGACGGTAGCACAGAGGAAGCGCAGGCGCAAACGAACGGAATTCGCGGCGGGCGGAAACGGTGGAGATGGCGATTAGAGAAGCGAAAAAGCTTTTCACCACAGAGTCACAGAAGTACAAAGAAAATCTCTAACCGTTCTTGTTCTTCTCTGTGTCTCTGTGGTGAAGGTTCTTCGGGTCGTGCCCTTACTGCTGCGGGGCGAAGTAGCCTTTGCGGGCTCGTACTTGCAAGTCTTTCTTCAACGCGGAGATTTCGATGGAACGGAAGCGGCCGTCGGCATCAAAGTCGGCGGGCTTGTAGCTGACGATGTACTGGCTGCGGAGTTCATCCTCGATGGCGGCGAAGGAGTGCGTGATGTCTTTCATCTTGAACGGGAAGAAGGCGCGGCCGCCGGTAGCTTCCGCGAGCAGTTCGAGAACTTTGTCGCCGCGCAGGATGAGGCCACTGTCGTCAGTCGAGATGGCATAGATGATGACTTCAGCGCGCTGCGCCATTTCGATGGCTTGGGCGCGTGTGTATTCGCTCTGGTTATCTTCGCCGTCGCTCACCACTACGATCGCCTTGCGCGCCGGATGATCGGGACGATCCTTCAAGAACTTGTCCTTGCAGGCACGGTAGATGGCGTCGTAGAGAGCCGTGCCCCCACCATCCTGCAGCTTGTGCACGCCTACTGAAAGCAGCTGGACATTGTCGGTAAAGTCCTGCGACATCTGACTCTGAGTGTTGAAACCAACCACGAAAGCTTTGTCGAAGCCGCCGCGCACCGAATGCTGCAGGAAGCTGATGGCGGCATTCTGCTCGAAATCAAAACGGCTGTGGACCGATCCGCTCACATCGATGAGCAAGCCGAGGTGCAGGGGCAGATCGATTTCGCGGCGAAAGTTGAGAATGGACTGAGGCGGCTTGTGATCGTCGAGTATGGCAAAGTCGGTTTGATTGAGGTCGCGGACAAACTTGCCGTGCTTATCTGTCGCAATGAACAACACGTTGACTTCATCGACGCGCTTGTGAATCGTGAGCAGAGCGCCGCCCTGGGGATCGTCATCCGAGGTCGAAGGGTAGGCGCTGAGACTGGCCGTGCTGGTGGCGTAAGCGTCGGACTGGGCGAGGGCTGGTAAAGAAAAAGCGCAGGCCAAAGCGAAACTGGCTAATAGCGCTAGAAAGCGACAGGTGGAGTTCGTGTACTTCATTCCCAAAGAATCCAAAATTTTCACTCCACCTGGCCTCGGAAGGTACTTCCAACAGATTAGATGCACGCCGGGTGCCGAATAGCGGTGGGCTCTCCGCCTGTGCTCTAATTTGACTGTAGAAGGGCGCGAAGCAGAGTGCCAAGTTACAAAAGGAGCACACGTTTGGTCATGGCCGCAAACGCAGCGCCAGCCTAGAGTTACGGCCATTGCGAGAACATAGAGTTTTCACAACTTGCGACTGCCTGTTCCCCAGAAAGGTTTAATATGGTGGACCGTATGCAAGGAAATGCGGAAAGAGAGTCCGGAGGATTGATCCTGATGAAGACAAAGATAAAGATGAGGAAGACAAAGGTAAACGAAATTGCAGCGTGGCTTTTGACCCTATGCCTGGGTGCAGCCCCAGCATTCGCCGCCGGCGACGAGCGGGAGGAAGACCGGGTGAGAGACGCAGGGGTAGTCATGAAGGAAATCCTGAACATTCCCGACGACATCCCGCAAGACCTTCTGGATAAGGCGGAGTGCCTGGTGATTCTGCCTTCGGTGAAGAAGGGCGCGTTCGGAGTGGGAGGTAGCTACGGCCGCGGCATTATGATTTGCCGCAGCGGCCAGCACTATACCGGACCGTGGGGACCGCCTGCTCTGTACGCGCTGGAAGGCGTGAGCATCGGGTTCCAGCTAGGTGGCCAGGCCACGGATTTTGTTTTGCTGGTGATGAATCCCAAGGGGGCGCGCTCGCTGCTGTCGAGCAAAGTAAAGTTGGGCGCGGACGCCTCGGCTGCCGCTGGCCCCAAGGGCCGCACCGCCGAGGGCGCGACCGACATCGTGATGAATGCGGAAATCCTTTCCTATTCGCGCAACAAGGGCTTGTTTGCGGGGATATCTTTGGAAGGCTCGACCTTGCGCTCCGACGGCAGCGCCAACGAGAAGCTCTACGGACAGAAGCTGGACGCGAAAGACATCATTGTCGATCACAAAGTCGCAATTCCCGCTTGCGCGAAAGATTTGGTGTCGCTGCTGGATACGAAGTCTCCGAAGAACAAGTCCGATCCGAAGTCGCTGGAGTAGCTGGCGCTGTGACAGCGGCAAGTCCAGTGATTGTATGACGACAAGGCGCGACGACAAGCCATCGCCGGTTCGTTGTGCATGGGCGCGCAGCGAGCTCGCGATTCGCTATCATGATGAAGAATGGGGCGTGCCGGTGCACGAGGACGGCAAGCTTTTCGAATTTCTCATCCTGGAAGGCGCACAGGCCGGACTCATCTGGGAGACGATTCTCAACAAACGAGAGAGCTATCGCGCCGCGTTCGACGGTTTCGATGCAGAGCGGGTGGCCCGCTACGACCGCCGGAAAATCGCGCAGTTGCTGAAAAATCCCGGAATCGTGCGCAACCGGTTGAAGATCGCGTCCGCGGTGCGAAATGCTCAGGCGTTGTTGCAGTTGCAGAAGGAAGACGAATTCGGCAGCTTCGACCGCTACGTATGGCAATTTGTGGATGGCCGGCCGCGGGTGAATTCGTGGAGTGCAAGTAGTCGAGTGCCGGCCCGCACCGCCGAGTCCGATGCCATGAGCAAAGCTCTGAAGAAGCGCGGCTTCAGTTTCGTGGGATCCACCATCTGCTACGCGTTCATGCAGGCCGTGGGCATGGTGAATGACCACGCGGTCGAGTGCTTCCGGCATGACGCTCTTGCGGCAAAGTAGATTTCAACCGCCGAAGTAGATTTGAACGACTTCGGTAAGCCAAGATAAACATCCCCGAGCCGGGATGGCGGAACTGGCAGACGCAGCGGACTCAAAATCGCTTCTTCCTCTTTGCAAAAATCCCATTGGCACTGTGATTTCTTGAGCTTGAGTTGTTTGGCATGACTCTTGCTTGATGCGGTCTTATCGAGGCTTTTTTCGGTTGGACAGCCAGAGTTCAGCCATAGTCGAATATAGGCGTTTTACACTCTCGACTATTCCCCGACCTTCGTGACGCGCGCACTCCCATCCGGCTGCCCGCGCACTGAGACCTTGTCTAACCGCACAGCCGCGTACAAGCCGGAGCGAAATCGGTTGCGGCTCCTCTCGTCCGTACCGACACCTCTAATATCGAAGTGCTGACCGATGCGAAGCCTGTGAACGCGATCCGCGATCTTTCGATACGTGCCCGGCTGCTCGACTCGCGAACGAAGGTAAGCGTGCTTCAGAGTGATGCAATGCTTGTTGCCGCATGACGCATCGACCACCTGACCATCAGGCACGGAACCGTGCGCGTCGATCCAGTTGCGCCGACGCCGACCGTAGGCGGTGGACACGTTGGCGATTTCCTCGCAGTCGCCATGCAGCTTTGTCGGTGAGAACTTTCCCATCGCGACGATTCTACGGCGACTCGGCTGCCGAATGGTGTTCAGGGTCATTCCGCTGCCTCAACCCCTGTTTTCGACCTTTGTCACCACGTACAAAGCGGTTTGGCGTCGGCTGCGGCATCTCAGACCTCTCGTCCGCGAGTATGGCATCCGCACGCCCCGCAGCGTCGTGGCGAATACAAGGCGAAAGTGCTAAACTGCGGAAGTGGACGAGGGTCGGAAGCGTGTGTTGCTGATCGCCGCCTCGATTTTGGCGGCGCGAAAACTGGCGCAGTACGACAGCGGAGCGCGAGTTCCTGCGACGGTTAGCGCCATCGCCGATGCCGTCCGCTGGGCTGAGCGGATCATGGAGGAGATTGATCACCGTCAAGGAAACCTGTGCCTTGTACAAGGCTGCGCTTGACCAATTGCTCGGCGGCGAGGTTTCTCGCCCAGTACGCCAAGGAGTGACGAGATGAACTCGCGCCGGGGATCGCTGGCATCTGTTGCAAGAAACTCGTGGCGCTCTGGCTCTGCGCCCAGTTGCCGCTGGACATGCACCGACCACTGAAAAGGTAAATGGTCGTAAGGACGCATCCCACCGACCAAACGATGACCATGTCGAACCGATGGCGTCGCGCGTCTGCCAGCATCTTATCCAGCGCGGGGCGTCGAGACCGAGTTCCGCTGACGCCATGATCCGTATAGGTCTCGACAACGTGGAGGTCGCCACGGTCGGCAACGAACTTCTTCAGGTCAAGCAGCTGAGTTTCTGGATGTTGATCCACCGTGCTGACTCTGCAATAAAGTGCCACACGTTTCATCGGCTGAGTTTCTCCTCGTCTCCCAAATAGAGTTGCGTTCTGTCCTCGTACAGGTGGATCGCTTGTCTTGTACCGACGTGAATGAGCGCAGTGGCGCAGCGCGATACCTCGCGGAAGCCCGCTTCAAGCAAGCGAGTTCGCGCCTGCTCGACGTCATTTACGAAGAAAGTGCAGCTGGCGAACCTGTCCTTCTGAAACGGAAGAAGCAAGTTCGGTATGCCTGCCCGGTAGAGCGCCGCCTCCGCGTGCATGATGTGCTCGCCTTGAAACTGGCGGGATGATCTCGACGCCTTTTTCACCCTCCGATGATTCAGTTTCGGGAGTCGTTGAAGGCGCAGTGCAGCTTCCACGCAGATCGGCGCTTCGGGAGCCAGCAGGCTCATGTTCGGGCAAACCTCATGCTCCAGCAGTGCCGCGATCTGGAAATCGCTGAGCAGCCTGAGACGTCTGGATAGCTCGGCGGGGAGCAGCAAAGCAGCAGCGAACCTCTCCGCTGGATTGCTGGAGCGAACCCGCCTCCGCTGCTCTTCCATGCCTCTTATCTCGGCGTCAGCCCTTGGAAGCTCCGCAATCTGGTGCAAGCAGGTGAGATCAGCTACATCGCTGGTGACGGCACAAGCCCTTGGTTGTTCGACAAGCAAGAATTGGATCAGTGGGTTGAAACCCGGAAGCAGAGGCTTTAGAGTATGGGGCCTCGAATGAATGGCGTATTTCCAAGTCGGAACTTGCGTCAAATCCTCGCTGCTCTGGCGGCAGAGCCTCGGCATCCGTTGTGGGGGACACGATGAAGCGCCAGCGGGGAACTGGGTCGATCTTCTTGCAGCCCGGTAGTTCGATCTGGTGGTATCAAATCTGGGTCAATGGAAAACGGGAGCGCGGCAGCACAGGTTGCCGGAGTAAGCGAGAGGCTGACGCATTCGTTCGCAGGAAGCAGGCGGAATACTCCGTCGGACTCTCTTCTCCCGAAACCCAAAAGGTCACGCTAAAAGCGTTGGTTGCGGACGTGCTGCTGCGGAACAAGAACAACGGCAACAAGACTGTTGCTGATGACGAGTCACGATGGAAAAACCACCTCGAACCATTCTTCGGACACCTTCGAGCGACACAGGTATCCTCTGACCTGATTGACCGATACATCAACAAGCGCAAGTCAGATCAAACGCGAAGCAAGACTGCACCTGAAAACGGCACTATCAACAGGGAATTGGCGCTACTCAAGTCCGCATTTAATCACGGGACAGAACAGACCCCACCGAAGGTGCGCTTTGTTCCGCACTTCAACATGTTGGAAGAGAACAACGTTCGTCGTGGTTTCCTTCAGGATGAGCAGTACCTTCGGCTTTCCCGTGAATGTGCAGTCGAAGGTATCTGGCTTGCGGGCCTCTTTGAAACCGCTTATGCGTATGGCTGGCGTGAAGATGAATTGCTGGCGCTTCGCGTGGGACAGCTTGACCTACTGGGAAAGATCATCGACCTCGGCGAAACAAAGAACGGCGATCAACGAATGATTCACATGACGGAGCACGTCTTTCAGTGCCTCGTGCGCTGTGTTGCTGGCAAGAAGTCCGACGATTTTGTGTTCACACGCGATGATGGAAGTCGAATTAAGGATTTCAGGCAGGCATGGTGGAATGCTTGCATTCGCGCAGGGCTAGGTCGATTTGAATGTCGAGATTGCGGCTCGAACGTATCCGAAGGACGTAAATGCACAACGTGCGAATCGAAGAAAAAAGCAAAGTACGTTGGGGACGGACAGCGTCTATCGTCGATACAACATTGTCGATATGGAAGTTCTCAAAACCGCCACGATCAAAATAGAAGAGCATCAACGCAAGATCGTCGAAGCTGAGAACAGCCATAGAACAGCCATAGTTGGCACCAAAGACGGTGCAGGTGACAAAACCGATCCCGTGAATTAAGCTTTATTTTCAGTGATCTCCATCCGAGCCGGGATGGCGGAACTGGCAGACGCAGCGGACTCAAAATCCGCCGGTACTTAGTACCTTGGGGGTTCGACTCCCCCTCCCGGCACCAGCCTAAAGGCAAATAGACTGATGCGATTATCAAGCTGTGGCAGGTTCGTCAGGATTCGACTCAGTAGGCTCACCATGCCCGTGACTATGCCCGTCGCGAAGTTCTAGCCTTCCAAGAGCCTCAACAATGTCCGCCTGAGACACGATTGCGTATCGCTCGAAAACACTCCTTGTGCGCCAACCTCCAATTTTGATAATCACACCCTCTGCTACGCCAGCCCTGCTTTGATGGGTCATGCGTCGTGCTCACGGCATTGCAATTGCCGCCCAAGCGCAGGCAAAGAAAAGCGCGTGCAGCGAAGATTAGTACTGCGAAGTCGGCTTCGAGGAGATCGGCCTTGATCTCCTCCAACCCCGTTGCTGGATAACTTCCGGTTGGCCGACCATCGGGAGTTGACGAATCGCAGCTCTGCAAAGGCGAGCCAACCTTCCCGATGTGCTGCCAATAGGTTTGGGTGGGAGTTGCTTGTTGCGGGATCGCCGCATGCACCGCCCCGTTATCCTACCGCGAATTTGAAAATGTACCCCGAGACGCTTACGTTGCAGGTGTTCCCGGACACGCCTGCCTTGACGGTGATAGAAGTCCCACCATCGGAGTAAAAGCGCGTCTGCTGGCTGAAGGCGTTTCCCGCGGGGAAGTAATACTTCGCGGTACCAGCCGCTATTCCTGTTTTCACGCTCACAATATCATTGCTGCTGCAGACAGCACTGACGAACTCAATTACAAACCGTTCGCCAGACGTTGCCGGAGAGCTGAAGGTTAGGGTTGGTGTCGCTCCCGAGATCGTGAAGCTTTTCTGGAAGGGGTTGAGCGCCGGATTTTGCACGTCCGATATGCCCATCTCCGAACCCGCCGCTGGCGCAATGGGGACGGGATTGGTAACGGTGTTAGTGACGACCACTTTTGTCTGGGCCTGAACCAACATCGTGCAGGCGATCAGTACGACTACTGCCACGAGAGCCTTGAAATTGGACATGATTGTTTTCCTTTCTAGAATCCCCATTGAGTACGGATTATGTGTCGGATGAGCGCGGGTGTCAACGCAAAGCGCGATTCGGATGGCGGAGAAAGAACCGTCGAGACGCTCTTACCCGACGCAAGCTGGCGCAGTTACAGTCGATTACACTCACTGAGAATTGGCTCGACCCCGGTCAATGAGTTCTATAAGAAGGGATGTCAAGAAAAAAAGCTCCGCCCCGACCGGAGAGTGAGATACTTTCTCGAGGTCCAGCCCACTGGGGTTTCGTGTTTCGGGAAAAGTTGAGCATGTTTTCCATC
>JBAUVZ010000060.1:0-1870 GCA_049583505.1 Candidatus Sulfotelmatobacter sp. | reverse complement strand
AAATCAGTGAGACGAATCGATGAATGCCAAATGTGCCAACGATAGATTGTCTCAATGGAAGGGTTCAGAAAACGAAACTACAGCAGGTGTGCCAACATAGTTTGTCTCAACCGAGGGGTTCACCCCATGTATGTGAGCCAAATGTGGGCCAAACTCCAGACTTCTGAGCGTCCCCACCCCCTTCTGCCTGTCATGGATTTCCAGGGGAGGTTGGAATCCTGAGGAACGGTGCAACGGTGGTCTGCTTCAAATGCACCGGCGCCCATTCATGACACCGGCGACTACCGGTCGCTCAACAAACATGGTTTTGGCCAATTCGGCGAGTCCAGTGAGTCTTGGTCAGTTTCTCTGCATTGCTCAAATCACTCCCCTCGCGGTATCCTCATCCACCCCATGGAGGATCTATGCTTAGGTCTTTTGCTCGCACCTTTGCTTCGTGCGGGACCTTTCTTTTAGCCCCACTGCTCGTCCAGGCACAGGCCCTATCCTTTTCTGTCGGCACTGCCACTGCCGCTCTGGGCGAAAAATCAATGGGCTATTTGGAAGTCCCCGCTGGTGTCGACGCCGCTACCAATATTCCCGTCATCATCATCAACGGTGAAAAACGTGGTCCGGTGCTAGCTCTTGTCTCTGGTGCCCACGGTACTGAATACACCTCCATCATCGCGATTGAAAAACTCATCAACCTACTTGATCCCTCCCAAATCGCCGGCACCGTTATTCTTGTCCCCCTCGTCAACATTCAATCCTTCGAACAAAAGGTCCCCCATGTTAACCCCATCGATAACAAGAGCATGAACCGCTTTTACCCTGGGAAAGCCGATGGGACGCAAACTGAACGTGCGTCGTTTCTTATCACCAAACAAGTCGTAGATCGGTGTGATTATCTTATCGACTACCACGGCGGCGATCTGGACGAGAGCCTCCGCCCTTACGCGTATTGGGCCCCTACTGGCAAGGAGGCCCAAGACCGTATATCCAAAGAGATGGTCCTCGCCTTTGGACTCGATCACATTATTATATGGCGCGACCGTCCCACCGACCTCGGCGCCACTCGCTATCTCGACAACACCTCTACTGCTCGCGGCAAACCTTCCATCGTCGTGGAAGCTGGCTATGCAGGTATCGTCGAATCGGATGACGTCGCCCTCCTCGTCGACGGAACGATCAACACCCTGCGCGCTCTCAAAATGCTTTCAGGAGACCCTCGGCCCATCCAGAATCCCGTCTGGCTCGACAGAGTCGTGGATGTCTTGTCCGACGGCCCTGGCATTTGGTACCCGCTTGTGAAGCGTGGTACCTATGTTCAAGAGGGCATGAAAATCGGCTTTGTCACCGACTATTTCGGCAAACTCATACTCGAAGCCCGTGCTCCCATCTCCGGCGTCATCTTGCACATCAACGCAGTCCCGTCCCTCAAGAAAGGTGACAACATTGCAGACATCGCTGCCATTGCCGCCCACGCCCCCTAAATCTAATCTGATTTTGGCTGATGGCAGTCGATGATCCTTCTCTGTGGCTCGTGTGCATCCCACGGTCCCCCTCTGCGCCGTTTGCAGGTACGAATCTGGGGACCGCACCCAACTTCCGTGTTTGCCCGTCATCCGCCAGGAAAAAGCAAAGCGCGAGTCGAGTATTCCTTCGGACATAAGCTCTGGCTAGAGTAGCCGTGCGTATTCGGTTTTTGCCATCTTGAAGATGGAAACGCCGGGGTCAGCATCCTTCCAGAGATCGAGGAACTGCTTGTATTGACTTAGAGCGCGTACACGGGCGGCGTCCGCGACTGCGCCCTTCGCCTTCTTCGATTCCAGAGTATTTGCCCGAGCCAGACCAAGATGAGCTAACGCTCCCGTTGAACAATTCCAAACCA
>JBAUVZ010000059.1:0-9017 GCA_049583505.1 Candidatus Sulfotelmatobacter sp. | reverse complement strand
GATATTGCACGACATCTTTCCATTGTTTCTTGTAGTCGTCTTTTTGTGTCTTAGTCCACGGATTGCGCGTGGCGAAATAGATGGTGTGGGAATCTGCGGACCAGGTGAAGGTATGGACTTCTTCTTCGCCCTGCGTCAGCGGAATCGCTTCGCCCCCCGCCGCCGAAATCACATAGATCTGGGTGACTTCTTTGTCGCTGTCTTTGTCGTCGCCGGAGTCAGAATCCTTCTGGGAAGAAGCTTTGCGGTCGGAGAGGAACGCGATCCAGCGGCCGTCGGGCGACCACTTGGGCTCGCTGTCGTGGCCGGATTGCGTGAGTTGGATGAGCGAGCTTCCGTTCGGCGAGACGGCCTTGGCGTCTTCGCGGTAGAGCCAGAGGTCGCTGCGGAAGATCTTCTGGTCCCAGTCGGCGCGCTCGGTGCCGATGACGACGGAATTGCCGTCGGGAGAGATGGCTACGGTGGAATAGCTCACCGAGTTGAAAAATTCGTCGAGAGTCAGCTTGGGCTTGCCATCGGCAAGGGCTAACGAGGTCGAACCAAGAAGTGCAGCCAACCACAAAAGATGACTGGAGATTTTCATAAGGACTCCCGGGTGGGAAGTAGGGTTATACATCGGCGGGTTTGAGATAAGCAAACTTGCCACGTGGATCGAGTGACTCGGGGCCAGGGCTACCCGCTTACAGGTGGCATAAACCGGCGTTTTACTGCGCCGGCTCGGAGTTCTTGAGGGCCTCGTCGAGAGGCTGGCCGGGATGGGAGTTGCCTTGCACCATGCGCCAGCCATCATCATAGCGAAGAAACATTGCAGTGGAGCGGTAGTGGACGTCGCGGGAGTAGAGGACCGCGCCGACTTCATTCAAAGGAATCCATTTCCAGGTAAATTCGACATTGGCAACGTTGCCCTGCTTGGCGATGCCAGTGATCGCAACCAGTTGGCGGCGCGCGGCGGGAATGTTAAAGGACTGCGCTTGCGCATCGGCGGGCGTGATGAGACTTTGCAGCGTATCCACGCCCGATGGTGTGAGCGTGACATCCCAGCAAGGCGGCGGGGCCAGAGCTGGAGGGCAGGCGGCGTGGGTGCCGGAAATCCAGCCGTGATGCTGCAGCAGGAGATAGCCGGGCGAGAGGTAGTCCTTGTTGGAGGCGATGCCGGTACGCAGCTGAAACTGCTGCTGGGCTCGGAAAGCATCGGAACGTGCGATCAGATCGGCGGCAAGACGGCGAGTGAGAAAGTCGCGGGGAGAACAGGATGGCAGAAGGAGCAGGCCGACGATACACAGAACGAGGATGGACGGTTTCCGCATGAGTTAGGGAAATCCCAAGTCAATGATTTTGGATTGTAACCAAAAGTGCGCTCTTGCGCGGCAAGAAAGGACGGGAGGTGATCTGACCTTCGAAATGGGCAGACCAGCGACCGGGAATCGCGGTCGCGCACTTGGGACAATGGCCGTCCGGTGTTAGCCGATAGTCCTCAATCAGGTAGCCGTGGCGCTCGATCAAAGTTTCGCTGCACTCGGGACAGCGCGTGTCTTCCCATTCGCCGACCATCCCGGGAAGATTGCCGGCATAGATGTAGCGAAGTCCCGAATGGCAGCCGATTTCGACGGCGCGCAGCAGGTCTTCCGCATTCGTGTCGCGCGCGACATCGTTTTGCATTTTGTAGTCACCGTGAAAGGCGGTGACGTGCCAGGGAATGTCAGGCGAGATGCCCGCCAGGAATTCGGTGAGGCGGCAGAGTTCGTCGGCGGAGTCGTTGAAGCCGGGGATTAGAAGCGTGACGATCTCGAGCCAGAGCCCCGTCTGATGAATACGGCGGATGCTATCGAGGATGGGAGCAATGCGGCCGCCGAGTTCGTGGTAGTGACGGTCGTCAAAGCTCTTGAGATCGACTTTGTACAAATCGAGCCAAGGGCGAAGGTACTGGAGAACTTGAGGGGTGCCGTTGCCGTTGGAAACGAAGCCGGTGATGAGTCCGGCGGCTTTGGCTTCTTTGAAGACAGCTACCGCCCATTCGCTAGTGATTAGAGGCTCATTGTAAGTGCTTACCAGAATCTTCGCCCCCTGGGTGATGGCATCGTCGACCAGAAGTTGGGGCGAGGCCGGGAGTGGTGGCGAGACGGCGCTGGGATCGCGCAGAGCCTGCGACGTGACCCAATTCTGGCAGTAGGAGCAGTGCAGATCGCAGCCCAGCATGCCGAAGCTATAGGCGAGCGCGCCGGGATACGCGTGGAAGAATGGCTTTTTCTCGACCGGGTCGCACTGGGTTCCGGCGGTGTATCCCCAAGGAACGAAGAGCGCGCCGCCGCGATTGTAGCGGACTTTGCACACGCCGGGCTGGCCTTCGGGGATGGGGCAGCAATGCCCGCAAGCGAAGCAGCGCACGCGGTTGTTGGCGAGCTTCTCGTAGAGGCCGGGATCGGCCTCGCGAACTCGCTGGTCGAGAACACTGCGGAGGGTGGGCACGAGGACCTCTCCTTCTATTTTACGCTGGAGCCGGAGCGGAGTTTCTAGTTTCTGGTTTGGAGTCTCAGGCTCAGGAATTCGGATCGATGAATCGTTGAGTTAACGGCCAGGGGCTGGTTTGGCGCGGGACTCATGTTGTTCGTACCAGATCTCGGCCTTCTGTTCGATGGCTGCGGCCTGGGCGCGCGTCATGCGGGAAGCCAGTATCTCCGCGAAAGTCTTGCTGTTCTGGTCCCCGGCAGCTCGGGCCAGAACGGCCCAGAAGTAGGCTTGGCCCAGGCTGGGCGGCACGCCGCGGCCTGCCCAGTAACGAGTGCTCAGCGCCACCTCAGCTTTCACATTTCCGTTCTCAGCTGCTTTGGTGAACCAAGCAGCGGCTTCCTTGTCATCCTGCTTCACCCCATCCCCGGAAGCGTAACGAAGGCCCAAAGCGTTTTCGGCTGCCGGATCGCCATTCCCGGCGAGTTGCCGGAGTTGGTCAAGGGTTGCGGTTTCGATTGCCGGGCCAGCTGGGATCGCGGCGGTATGCGGCGGTGTTTTCGTCGAAGCCAGAACCGCGTGTTCCCCATTGGTTTCGCGGGCGTGGAGTTTTTCCTGGATCCACGGGGCAAGAACGAAGCCGAGTGCCAGCGCGATGGTGGCCGCGGCACAGACAAGCAGATAAAGGTGGGCGCGAGGCAGGCGAATTCCACCGATCTTGTCCGCATCGGGGGATACATCTTTCTCTTCTGTCTTCTCCGTCTTCGGTTCGGGCTCGCGGGCGAACAGAATGCTGCCCGGCGACGCGGGGAAGGGTCCTGGAGACGCGGGAGGTACCGGGGAGGGATCGTGTGCGCTCGCGGTTCGATTGATTGCGGCGAGAATCGTCTCAGCGAAACGCTGCAGCACAGAGCTGTCATTCTCGCCGAACGCACGGGGTTGTGCGGAAAACACTTCGAGCAGGCCTACTACTCTTTCACCCAAGCGTATCGGAACTGCAACGATGGAGCGAATGCCCAGAGCTCGACAACTCTGGCGATCCACGCGTTCATCGGTTTCGGTGTCATCGCAACGCAACACTCTTCCCGTGCGCACGCATTCTCCGGAGAAGCCTGAACCCACCTGCAAGGTTGCGCCCACGGGCGGGGCACCGGGGCCGGCGCTGGCCTGGCAGATCATGGTGCCGGCATCTTTTGCTGCCAGGGCAATCGCCGCGCCCGAAGCCTCCAGGAGGGATTGAGACCGGGAAGCAACCAGGGAAAGAACTGCTTCGAGGTCGGACCCAAGGGACTCGGCCTCTCTCTGCACCGCGGAGGCGGCGCTAACTATGTCGGTATAGTTTGGCCGAAGTACGGAGTGCTCCGGCGTTGGGGAGGGTAGAGCAGTGGAGGACTCGGCAGCGGAAGACTCGGCATTAGCAACCGCAGCCATGGCATTGAGGAAAAGCCATTCCCGCAAGCGGGGCAGAGCCGAGTTTGTCAGAGCGGGAAGCGCGAGACCGACGCGTCCGGCTGCATCCGACCACACTACCCGGGCGGTGGCAGAAACCTGTCCAGCGGCTTCCGCGAGATCCAGACACAACTCCACCTCCCGGTCGATCTTCATGGGCGATGCGCACTGCACCGCCACCCCGACCTCACTGATGTCGAGGACCTGGCAGAGATCGAGCATCTCGCCGTCGGAAGTGCCGCCGAAACTCGCATAGGCGGGTGCATGCACTCTCTGACGCACACGACTGCGGCGGTTAAGGGAAGCCGGTCGAGAAGCCTGGACGATGGCCGACATGAAGGAGCGCAGGGTCGAACGCTTGCTTGTACATATTAACCCGAGAATGTGGGAAAGTAGCAGGAAGAAAAATCGCGAAGGCAGTGCGTGACTGAGGGCTAAAGGTCAGAAGAGACGTAAGACTCTAGCCCAAAAGACGCCGAATCTGGGGCCGGATGCAGGCTGGAGATGCGGGAGATGGCAGCGACCATCATGCTGAAAAGGAGCCACATGGTGGCCAAATTGGCTCGTGTTTTCGAGTGTGCAAGAACTTGCAATCACCTCTCATTTTGGCCCTAGATGTCCCTTCGGCAGGGCGGTTTGACGGGGTGGATTTTCCCTACCGGGGTCTTGATTTGAGCGAAGTGCTGGGTTAGAATCACACAACGTTCGAGGCGGTCAGCCTCGAGCTCAATGGGGGAAGAACATGCAGTGGACAGCACCAGCTTTTGAAGAAGTTTGCTTGAATTGCGAGATCAACTCTTACGTCAGCGCGAAACTGTAACCGACGGCCCTCCCGATCCCTTCTTTGAGCGTGAGCCACGCCCCTCTATGGGTGCGTCGTCTCTGTGTTAGCGCGGAACCTGTTAGCCAGACTGGGCAACAACAAGTCCCTAATCATTGTGACCCGCTCGCAGCGTGACTTGCACAGTATCATGGTCCAGTGCACATCGGACGACTGGTGTGCCGCCGCCTCGTAAAGCTCAATCTCGGCTGTGTTCCTCGCGATTTCGAGCTTCTGCAATAAGCTCGGAGCAGTTCTCTAACTCCTGACGCCCTGGTGCTGCTTTGGCCTTCACCCATGCTTCGGCCTGATCAGGGGTAACGAAGGTCGCCTTCGGTCGAGTATATGGTTGTTTCTTCTTGAATGGGCGATTGCTATTTCCACCGTTTGCACTTGAAACCCTGAATTGCATATGTCGAATCCTTTACATGATCACGCGACAGTTATAGACCAGAGGAAAAGATGTTGCAACACTTGCCGGTTGCATTGCGTCGGCGAGTGGTGGTGCACTTTGTCAATTGACGGATTCTAGTTTGGTGAGAGAATTGCCACATGGCCGTATTTGAATCGACTTGCCCTAGATGTGCCGGTTGCGGGAAAAAGAAGAACGACACGGGCAAAGGTTATACGACAGAGGATTGTCCTGAATGTCGCGGATCGGGAACGATTTTTACCGATGAAATTGCACCAGAGGACCATCCCACAAGAAAATAGAAAAGCTCCGTTGCCCAGTCGGAGCTTCGAAGGTCTGCGTTAGCGGATCATCGTACGGGGTGTGCCCCTGATGCAAGACGGTAGCAAAGAGATGTCGTCCTGAGCAGGCTAGGTTGGCTGCGAGTACTGGCGGGAAAGCTCTACAACTTAGCGGGAGTGCCGGGCATCGTGCGCAACTGCGATTATGGCGCCACGTGCACGGGGGATCTTCGCCCCTATTTCGGTGGGGGAGTAGCTTCCCTGGCCAGCGCGCCCGGAGGCGCTCTTAGCAGACTGCCGCTACCTCCTAAATGGATTATTCACGAAGTCTTTAGCCGTGGGAAAAAGCATGTTCTAAAGGCTGACCCATTTACTGCAAAGCTGACTGGGTCAGTTTCACAGCACAATAGGGATTTGCAGTCCCGCCTGATACATTGCACTTCTGGCCGTTCACCGACCCCGCCGCCACGGTCGTGAAGTAGATGTTTGTCCCGCCGTTCGACAATTGGTTATCGATCACAATCCCGCTGGTTCCTCCCAGAGCTTTCGGGGCCGTCACGCAACTGGATGTCGGTGCGCCCGTGCAGGTCGGTGTGGTCAGCGAAGTTGTAATCGTGGAGCTCTCCAGGAATCCATCGGTCGATCCCACGCCAAAGAACAACCGGTCCGTCGTACCGTTGTAGAACTCAGTCAGCGGCGAACACTCGTCCCCTTTCGTAGTGTTTATCTGAAATGTGGACGAGCCGGTGCTGGTGATGACGTTGCTGGCGAAGGGGAAGAAATACATTTGCGGATCCGCCGGTGCGCCTCCTGACTCCACGAATCCGCAGGTGATCATGTGTCCCGAGGTCGAACCGTTCAGCCAGAACGCGTTATCAAACGCTCCTGAGTGAACGTTTTTCCCAGTGCAGTCTCCGTTTCCGCTGGCTGATCCCAGGTCCACTGTGTTCGCTTTTGTGGGCGTACCAGTGGTGAAGGTCGCCGCCAACTGGGTGACTGCCCCGCCGATGCCCTGCACTATGCTGCATCCGGTAAAGGCGAATACCTGGTCGGTTGCGGGGTTGGCGGGATCAGTGACCGCAATCGGCGGGTCTACAATCCCCGTCCCCGCCTTTCCGCTTCCGTCATTGGTTCCGTCGTACACCCACCCGATCGTCTGCTGCGCGGCGTACGTCTTACCCGGGCTGGTCAGTTTGACGGAATAAAGGTATCCCTCGCCATCTCCGAGAAAAATCAAGCCGGCAGTGTCATCGACAATCGGAGCGGTCAACACGGTGTTGTATTTGTTGGTGGAGACCGTGACCGGCCAGTTGCTGGGATCGCTGACGAGCGCCGGCGCGCCGCCGCCGAATACGGGCGTGATCTTATACAGCAAGCCATTGTCGGTGGCCACGTATGCCGTATCCGTGTTGTAGTCCATCCACGGCGAGGAATTCGAGTTAGTCGCACTGGTCTCGATGGTGAGCGTGGTCATGCAGCCCACCGTTGTCGGTTTGGCGCACGAAGTGGGAGTCTGGGGTGTCAACACCGATCCTGACTGCGACGGCGGCGTCGGAATTGGGTTGGGCAGAACCAGAACGTGGAAGTAAGAAGCCCCGGCCGTGCTCTCCACGAACGCCACTTTCGTTCCGTCGGTCGAGATCGCCGGTGACGTCTTGATCTGGCCCCCTGTTTGCGTAACCGTGTTGTAGGCGAATGCCACCCACGGCGATCCGCTGTTGCACACTGGAGTCGCTCCGGTGTACAGGTTGTTGATCCCGACCAGGTTAGCCTGCGTGCCCGAAGTCACGGTCAGCCCAAAAACAACATAATCGGAGTTGCAATTCTCTGCGACCACATCAAACTGATATTTCGCGGGAAACTGGTTCTGCGGCACGTACCCGTTCTCAAGGGAAACAGCCCAGTCGATCCTCATTTGGTGTCGACGCACGGGGCGTGGAGGCCGGGGCACTCTGGGCCGGAACTTTTCTGCCGCCACTTGCCGCATCACCAAGTTGTAAACATAACGCGGGTCGCGCTCGCCTGCCGCCAGTACATCCTCGGCTCGCATGCCAGGCATTAACAAGTGCTGCGAACTCCAGTCTTGCGGATACCCCAGGTGCGTCGGTTGGTGGCTGGCATCGCCCGGTGAGGTCCTCTCCAGCCCTGCCTGGGCGGAGAGCGGAATGCCCAGTAGGAGTGACCCAGCCGCGACGCAGAACCAACGGAATGCGCACCTTCGCATCGTGTCTCTCCTCAAGATTTCGCCATCGTTATCTTCGCTCACATTTTGGGGATCCAGAACCTTACCTTAGTAACCTAACGTGATCAACGGGATGCCCTCCTGGGTGACCGACGTGCATCGCTAACTCGTTGCAAAATCACCCGTTTTCTCTCTATGGCCCGAGAGAAACGACAAAGAGGAAGATAGCCTTCTCACCGCCTGAGGGAGTGAAGGATAAGTGTGAAGATTCCATCCTGCTGCCTCTGGACGGGCCAGCTGGATAGAGCGAATCGATTGGGAATCACTGACATGCCACAACTCACGCGAAGACGGCTTCTGGCCGCGATACTACAACAAATCGACTGAAGAATTGTTTATATTCTTGGCACGTCGTGCCCGCGGCGCGGCCTCTCCGGAGTTATCAAACTGCCGTCAGCTAGGTCTTCCGCAATGAGTCTGTGACCCGCAGTTGGCCATACCGTGGGGCGGGGGGGAAGAAGGTTAACTAGCCTCGGCTGCCATAAAGTCCGCACTGGCTGTTACTTCGGGGACCATAACCTCGTTGGAGGCGAGAGCGCGATCCAGCGCGTCGGCAAGGACGACCGGGAAAACAGAGGTCAATAGATTGGTGTCCACGCGGAGAGCACGGTCCGTGTAGAGCCGGTAGATTTTCATCGAGCCGCGGCATCGATTGGCGGTGGTTACCAACTCCAGCCCAAGACTCCAAGCCGCCCAGCCACCGCGAGACTTCGGAGCGCCGGGCCTACTCCATTCGAAATATAAACTCTCTCCCTGTCTCAGCCGCAGGCGTTTGTCCCCGATAATTGGAGGTTCTTCCGCCGGGATCTTGACCTTTAATTCGAACCCGTCAAAATCATTGGTCGAAAAAGCGGCCTTCAGGATGCGACATACGTGAACATAATCGCTAGTGCCTTTCAAGTCTTCAGTGGCCCGGCGAATTGCAAGGTTGTTGACAAATATGCTTCTCTGTTCGATCGTGCGTTGCGCGACACGCCGGATTTCCCAAAATTCCAGATACCCCAAATGCTGAACGCCAAACCAGATGCCCGTGCCTAGAACCAAGAGCACCAGGCCCAGCGTGCTGCCCGCGGGCAAAAGCAGAAACAGACTGAGGAGGGCGAACACAGCGGAGACCCCGTAAAGCACAATTACGACCTGGTGGTGAGTGAGGCCGTGCTGCAGTAGCTTGTGATGGATGTGCTCGCGGTCGGCGGTGAATACTGGCCGGCCGCCGATCAATCGCCGCAGCACGGACAGAGTGGTTTCAAGAATCGGCAGGCCGAAGGAGACGAGCGGAATAGCTACGGCAATGACCGTGGGCGACTTCTCAGCGCCCACCAATGCCAAGGCGCTGAGCATAAATCCGATGAACAAGCTCCCGCAGTC
>JBAUVZ010000058.1:0-6789 GCA_049583505.1 Candidatus Sulfotelmatobacter sp. | reverse complement strand
GTGGTCTATCTTGTGAGATCGCTCGGACTAATGCCCGAATTCGTTTCTCACGACTGGCACGTTCAACCTAGTTGTCAAAGACCGAATCGCGGTCCGCCTAAGCGGCGCGAATTCAGTCCAGGCGGAGACGCACGAGTGCGCAGCCGACTGTCCTCGAAACCTTACAAACATACGTGCGGCGTAAAATCCTGTCAATCGACGCATCCCACAGGATTTCCAGATGTTTTCCACAAGTGGACCGTTTTGGGAAGTAGCGGCAGGAGAGCGCGGCCGGCGGCAGAATGTGTCGTCCCTGAAGGGACTCTGAATCGCTTGGCTTCGTGACCCCGCACTTACGTGCGGGGCCAATGAATGCCGTCGCTTCGCGACTCAAACCGGGCGCTCGAATACGCGCAACAGTATGGCCTTCCGGTCGGATAGACGCCACTTTCGGCGCATGCCGATCGGAAGACAGAAAATTGAGAAAAGATCCTTTTGGAGGTCCTTGCTTTGAAGGTACCCTTCGGAAACGGTGCTGCTTTTCCGAATGAAGTCCCGTGGCCGGGACGATTGGAGGCTCTCACGCCTTCTTAAAACATTAGATGCCGGACAAGCGACGAGAGTTGCAGACAATAAGCCCGGCTAGCCACACTACTGCTCTCGGTGAATTGTTTATAGCAGATGTGTCGGATGGAGCGCAAGCGAAAGTTTACGAAGTTGGTTCCTCTCACATCTTGTGTTCGGGCGGGCGGTTCCGTTCGGCGGATTCGTCTCCGATCACGCGGCGATGGCTAGGCCGAGTTCTTGGGTCGCCATTTGATCGGGAATGAGTGATAGCCCTCGCGGAACAGCCAAGGGCAACTTGTACTTTGCGATGATCGATCCCCTGACGGACTGCAGGGTCGGATCCTTACTATTAAATAGCCAACCCAGCATTATGGTCGCTACCTCTGTGGCACCTTTCTGAGCGTGAGCGTGCCCTAGAAATGCCATGCGAATTTGCCGATCACGGTCGTCCAGCTGGTGAAGGTTCTTGTTTAGCACTGCGATTGACCGCCCCGTTTCGCCACTGTAGAGTTCGACGAAGCCAAGGGCTGTCTCGAGTTTCGTTCTCTCCTTGATCCAAGGGCATTGCCCGGTGCCAAAGGAAAGTCTCGGTTCTGCCTTTTCGTAATGTCCGGCCTTTGCGAAGGACAGCGCCCGCAACCTGAAGCCGTACCAGTCCATCTCGGATTCCATTTCGGTTTCTGGAAGGTCGGTTTGGGCCTCTTCGATTTGGTTGTTTAGAACTCGGACTGCAGCCGCCCCAAACCTTGCAGGGGTGTAGGTAGGGAAAAGACGCAGCAGGTTTTCATAAAGAGCGCCTGCCTCCTCAAGGCGGCCGGCGCTCCGCAGAAGCGAGGCTTTAGCATTCACCATCGACGCCGCTCTTGGCAGCTGTAGCTTGTCAATGACCGAGTCGGCATGTTTCAAAGCCGAATCGAGGTCGCCAATCGCGCGCAGTGCGTACACGTATGGAATCTGAATTTTCAGACTCGACCAGTTTAATTTTATTGCTACCCGGTATTGTCGAACCGATTCGTCATACTTGCCCAATGAAGCCAGTGAGCTTGCCAGCGTCGCTCGTGTTACGGCGTCATACTCAAAGCGCTTTGCGTTCGCGACGGCTACGCTGAGGGCGACCCGCAGTTCGCCCTTTGCCCTGAGAACGCTAACCTCTCCGTTGAACGCTACGGGGTCGTCCGGGGCGTCTTTCTGAACGTTTTTGTATGCCTTAAGCGCCTCTTCAAAGCGGCCCTTATCCTTTAGAACGTCAGCGTACCCGTTGCGCGCGTAACGGTCCGGTCCGAACCGCTCGATTGCTTCTTCGTACGCCTTTAGCGCGGCATCGAAATGGCCTCTCTGTTTGAAGACTTCCGCCCTATTGGTGTAGACGACCTTGTCGTCCGATGTGAGCTTCAATGCATACGCGGAGAGTCGATCCGCCATGTCGAACTGATTGGCGTCAAGGGAAATGGTTGTCAGGGCGCAGAGTGACATGGCCGCGAACTCCCGATCGCCCTGCCCCAACTGGAAAGCTAGAAGCTCTTCGAGATACTTTTGCGCGGTGGGGGTCTTTCCGGCGAAAAGGGCATCTCTGATGGCGCTGATTTGTTTATCCACGCGAGCCTTCGCCTCGAACGCACCTACGTATCGGCGAGGCCGCTCTGCTTGTTCATCGGTGCCGTAAATCAGCGCCGATATTGCGTCCATTTCCTCCGGCTGCTGCGTTGTAGCTGCGGGCGCTTCGTCCCTTTTGAGTCTCAACGCTCTCTGGACGGCTTGCCGCGCGTTACCGAAGAACTTTGTCTGTACTCGCGAGCGGAAGGCGGTCAGTACCGTCTGCACGTTCCGAAGTTCCTCGACCACTCTAGTATCTGTCGCGAAGCTGACTACGAGGGCGTTCAGCCCAAGGAGGTTCTTATCGCGTATAGCACGAGTCGCGTCGGCAAAGAAGCCGGCGTGAATAAGCGTCGCCTCCAAGGACGGCTTTTTTTCCTCTGCGACCGACAGTTCGTCTAGCGTCCTATACCAGTCTCCCCACAATTCGTCTAGGATCTGCTGCGACTCGAAAACCTCAACGAGCAGGGACCTGACGTTTGCAAAGTCTGTCCAGGGGCTGGTCAGTTGGTGCCGGCTGGAGCGCACCTGCACCGGCAGTGGGAGCGAGAGCAAGCGGCGGGAGACGAAAGCTTGCCCCTCGGGCTCACTGAGGATGTCTTCGGCGACCTGAGCCGCCACCACGCGGGTTGAGAGCGACACCTCTAGGTCGAGTAGGCTGAGGATCAGGAAGAGGCCGTTGTAGCTTCGGGCCTGAGCCCGAAGTGTGCCCTGGATCGCTTCGATGCTCGGCGTGCGCAAGAGTTCGTACTCGGCACCTTTTTTGAGGATCTCCTGGAGGTCGGCGGCTGATGCCGGCCTTCGATCGCCATCCAACGAGAGTGCATACAGCTCCTCACCCTCTCGGAAGATCGCCTGGCCAAGCCTGCCAGATACGAACGCTGCTGCTATGGCGTTTCGATCCATCTCTTCCCTTGTCTGTCTAGCAATTCCTTTACCACAGCGACGACGGCGCGGTCATCCGGGCGTTTAGGTACCAACGTCCCGGAAACGGATGAGACAGCATTTAGATTAAAGGTTCCATAGATGTGCACTTCTATGAACTGATCCGTCGCCCGATTGCCGGTGCTCGTCATTAAGATGCGGGGATAGTCCGCCGGTTTCGTTTCTGGCCCGATAATATCGGCGAGTTTGGCAATCGCCAGCTCACTCCGGTTCAGCCACGAACATCGGTAACCGGGTGGTAATGCCGACGAAGGCGTCAGGTTGTGCCGCCTTGCAAAGTCGTATTCGTTCTCTTCTAACTAAGGAGGCGCGGTTGGCAATTGCCACGTCTCGTAGCATCAGTCCGTAACTTGCATGTTGGTCTTTGGATCCATAAGATGCGAGACCAACGCCGTCCAAGGGGAGCGCGGCGAATCTAATTTTTTCGGCGTAGCTTCCAAAGAGCATTGCGTCAATGGCTCGCCTCTGCCTGTCGTTCTCGGCTTCGGCTGCGCGCCTGACCTCCCCTCGCACGGCGAGGTAATAGTTCGAATACAAGGCGTTGGCGTCTTCGGCCAGCTCACGCAGGACGTATGGGCTACAGTTTGCGACGGCTGAACTGGTTTCAACGGCCGCGCCGAAGCTCGTCACGGCATCCGTAGCGCCACGCGACTCGGCGCGCCCTAGCGCGGCTTAGTATCTCTGTTGGAGGGCGGCTCTCTCGGTAGAAGCATCCGCCGCGCGCACATTCGGGAAGCCGACGTGACTGTGACAGGTCGGGCACGTCTCATCGCTGGCGCCAATGGGCGAACCGCAATTAGGGCATGAGTCCACTGCGTCGAGACCTTCACAAAACAGAGGCCGCAGTATATCCCAATATGGATTGTTGCGGCGTGCGGTTAGGTCCCGTTCGCGAAAGGACTCTAGGGCACTGGCCGCATTAACAGGTGCCAGGCTTCTTTGTATTGGGAGTATTTGGATTTTTGGCGGTGGGGGGAGAGGAGGATGTCGGGTTGGTTGTGGGTGGCGGCCAGGGGGAGGATGTAGAAGACGTCGGCGGGGATTACGTAGGCGGCGAAGAAATCGATTTGGGCGGGGGTGTAGAGGATGTGGTTGGCGGTTAGGGAGCACTGGTAGGAGTTGTCGCGTTTGTAGAGGGTGCATTTGACCTGGACGCGGAGGAAGTGGCCCCTTCGGTCGCTGTTCGCTCTCTCAGGGCAGGCTCGTTGGTCGGTAATAGCTCTCTCAGGGCAGGCTACGAGGAAGTCGTAGGGGGCGCAGTCTCCGCAGGGCTTGGCGAGGATTAAGCCGTGCTCGGCGGCGCGGAGCTGGAAACAGAGTTCGGCCCACTCTCCGCGGCGTTTGGCGTGTTGGATGTATTTGCCGTGGTTGGGCATTGGTCCCTTGGGTGGAACGGTTTTCGATGCAATCTTGAGTTATGGTTACGGGCCGGCAGGCGATGTGCTGGCGGCTGAAAAGCAGGTTCCTCGCGGTAAGGCCGCTCGGAATGACAAGCCTTCTTGAGCAATAAAAAACGCGACCCGGAGGGGTCGCGTTTGGTTATTTGACTATACAATCGTTATATCACAAAGTAATGGGCAACTGTGACATTTTTGCAAAAATATATTTGCCGTGGAATCACAGAGATAGTTCAAATCTGAGGTGGTTTGCCTATTGACAAGAAAATCCCATGGACTGGGAAATCGAGGAACTGCCAGGTCTTGCTGCGCTCGACCGGACAGCCGAGGGCGGCTGTCCCCACATAAACCTTAACTTTCTTTCACACAGGGCCTTACGGGAATTCGAGGGTTACGAATTTGGCTGGCTTTTGGCTGGTGTTGGTTAGGGTGTGGGAATAGTTGCCGGGGAGCCATTTCGAGTCGCCGGATTTGAAGTGGCCGGGCATGGGACCCTGGCCTTCTACGTCGCTGCGTATGTCGAGATCGGAGACTGCTACTAGTAAGTGCGGGCCGGTGTGGTGGTATTTGGGGACTACGGCTCCGGGCTGGAGTTCGAACTCGGAGACGCGGATTCCGTCTTTGACGAAGAGGATTTGCTGGGTGCCTCCGGGGAAGGTGTTGAGGGCTCGGTCTTCATCCCACTTGGCGGTGGTGTGGCGGAGGGCTTCGTCGTCTACGATCTCGATGGTTACGTTGCGGAAGGGCTGGTCGGTTAGATTGCGGGCTATGTGGGCGAAGGGGGCGGGAGAGAAACGGGTTTCGCCGTCCTCGAGCGTGAGCGTGACGGGAGGCTTGTCCTTGACGGCGTTGACTACCTCGGTGGGGCCGAGGGTGACGAAGATGTAGTCGTGGCGATGCCAGTGCATGAGAGTGTCGGCGTGGGGAGGGACTTCGACGTTGTAGACGCGGACGTATTTGTTTTCGAGGGTCGGGTGGTGGTGAGGCTCGGCGTTTAGTTCGACCTCGGGAGCGATGGCTTGCGCGGCTAGGAGCGTTGCAGTTAGGCAGAAGAGGGCTTGGCGTCTCATGCGGCAGATTGTAGCACTGGGCTGGAACGCCTCGCTGCGCTTGGCGGGACCCTTCGACTTCGCTCAGGGCAGGCTCACGAGGCGGCTGTCTCCACATTTGGATTCTCCCCACATGGCGCGGAAATGGAGCCCGCCTTATTGGTCTTTGTCCTTGTCCTTGTCCCGGGTGAGGCGGATCCATTCTTCCATTTGATCGAGATATTGGGCGAGGGCGCGGCGGCCGGTGGCGGTGAGGCGGAACTCGGTGCGGGGGACGCGGCCTTCGAAATATTTCAGGCAGGAGATGTATTCGGCCTCCTCAAGTTTGCGGGCGTGGACGCTGAGGTTGCCGTCGGTGGTCTTGAGGATGCGCTTGAGATCGTTGAAGCTGAGGCTGGCATTGGTAGCGAGGGCGCTCACGATGCCGAGACGAATGCGCTCGTGAATGAGGCGGTCGAGCTCGGGGAGTTGCAGAGCGCGGGCGGGGATGCGCTCGCGGGCCGTGGCTCCGGCTTTGGGGTGTTTGCGGCGCTGGGGCAGGGGCCTAGCCACCGTGCCTCCGGGCGATGAGAAATCCAAAGATGATGTGCAGACCGCCAAAACCCGCAGCCAGGAACCAGTTGTCCCAGGCAGCGGGCGCGAGGACGGCGAGAGCGCCGGTAGCCATAAAACAGAGACCCATGACAGGGACGATGGAGACCGAATACGCGCCTCCGGTGATGATGCCGGCACCGTAGAGCAGGAGCCATACTGGCGCGAGCGTGGATTCGAGGCCGGCGCGCTGAAGCAAGAAAGTTAGAAGCGCGCCGGCGATGAGCGGGGGAAACAGACCGAGGGCGACCTTGCGTCCGGGCCCGGTGAAGACTGGGAGGCCGCGGCGGTTGGCCTTTCTCAGAGTGGAAAGAAAGGCGATGACGGTGGCGAGGAAGGCTTCTGCCAGCCAGATCCTGAGCCAGGCGGAGGAGTTCGGTTGGCGGGCGGCCAGCCATGCGGCGGCCAGAGCGGTGAGGCCGAGGATGACTTGTCCCCAGCCGGGGACGGCAGTGAAGGAGGCGGAGCGCTCCATAGTATCGCGAATGAAGCGGAGGTCGGCGGCGGGATCGGGAGCGAGACCGGGCGCGGGGTTTGCGGCGGTACGAGTGGGCGAAGGGCGCTCCCGGTGGGGACGGCGAAGACGGTGATGGCGCGGGCCGGGCATGGCGTTTAGTGGGTCAGTTTCATCCACGGTTGGGTCGGAGTTTACCTGAAGTGTTCAAGGT
>JBAUVZ010000057.1:0-12319 GCA_049583505.1 Candidatus Sulfotelmatobacter sp. | reverse complement strand
GGATGCATCGGCCTGCGCTCGCCCGGACGCAGCGGCGGACGTGGCGCACCGGGAGCCCCACCGGCCATCGGCGGACGCCGCTGAAAAATTGGCTGGCCGGGCACGGGCCGTCCCGGAGCCGGACGCGAAGCGCCGCCGATCGGCACTCCCGGCTGCACCGGCGGCGGAGCCGTTCGCTGCGGAGCCTTATACACCGGTCGCGGTCCGGTTTGCGGAACGATCATGCGCGGAATGGGAGGCGGCGGTGCAACCGGACGCGCCCCAATCGATGCCGACGGCGGAGCACTCGCCGAAACCGCAGGAGGCGTTCCCGCCGAAGGAACCTGCACCGCTGGGGGTGGTGTCGCCGGGCGCACAGGCGCGCCCACGGGTGACGATGAAACCGGCGACGATACCCCCGGAGGTGCAACCACCGGGCGCGCAGGAGCAACCGGCGCCGCTAGCGGCGCAGTCACCGGCGCTGCCGCTACCGGCTTCATCGCCGGAGGCGCGGCCACCGCAGGTTTCTCGGCCGGAGCATGCGTCACAGGCGGTGCCGCGGAACGCGGCGCAACCGGCGGCGCAACCGCTTCCTTGCGCTGCGTTATCGCCTTCAGCACATCCCCGGGACGGGAGATGTTTGACAGATCAATTTTGGTTTTGATTTCTTCTTCGCCGCGAAGCGCGCGCGAACTGGACTTGCCCGCCGGGGACGAACCTTCCGCCGAGGAACGGAGATATACGCGTACTTTCTCCGCTTCGTGCTCTTCCAGAGAACTGGAGTGCGTCTTCTTCTCTGTCACTCCCACCAGCGGAAGCGTGTCGAGAATAGCTTTGCTCTTGACTTCCAGCTCTCGGGCAAGATCGTTGATTCGAACCTTACTCATCCGGCCTTTCGTTTCCCCGTGTTTTGTCTAGGTCTTCATTGCGACCTCACGGAGTCAGTTTCTTCGGTTCCACGCCATCGAACGTATGCCAGCGTGCCATGATTATTCTTTGGTTTCGGAAGCGGATTCCGCTTCCGGTTCGGCCTGCTCGTCCGGGGCAAGCGTATCTGCTTCCACAGTGCCTTCTTCACTCAACGCAACTTCCGCGGCGGACGCCCCTTCTTCCACCGCTACAGGAACTTCCGCAGTAATGTCTTCCGCACCTGGCTCAGAAGCCTCCCCCGCGGCAGCCTCACCTTCCGCCGCCACTTCGCCTTCCACCAAGCCTTCTACCGCTGCCCCCTGCTCCAGACTGGCAAAGTAATTATTCACTGCAAGACTGATTTTTTCCACCGTCTTCGGCCCAATGCCCTCAATCGCCTCAAGCTGCTCCGGCGTCATGTCGGCCAAGGCTTCGACCGTACTCACGCCCGCCGCATTCAGCTTTTCCACCAGCCCTTCACCCAGGCCCGGAACGCTTTCCAGCGGCGTAGCCGTCTGCGTGACCATCGCCGACATCTGCAGTTCCACTTCCTGCCGCTTCTCTTCCTCGCTCTTGATGTCGATCTTCCAGCCCAGCAGCTTCGCCGCCAGCCGCACGTTCTGCCCCTTCTTGCCGATGGCAAGAGAAAGCTGGCTGTCGTCGACCACCACTTCGAGATGCTTTCCGCCAGAATCAACCACGGTAACTTTGCTGACTTTCGCCGGCTGCAACGCCTTCTCGGCAAAGGTCACCGCATCTTCGTGATACTCGATGATGTCAATCTTCTCCCCGTGCAGTTCACGGATTATCGACTGCACCCGCATCCCCTTCATGCCCACACATGCGCCCACCGCATCCACGTCCTTGTCTTTGGACATGACCGCAATCTTCGTCCGCTCACCGGCCTCGCGCGCAATAGCGCGGATCACCACCGTCCCGTCGTAAATCTCCGGCACTTCCGTCTGGAACAAATGCTGTACCAGGTCCGGCACCGCGCGGGACACCACCACCCCCGGCCCCTTCGAAGCTTTCTCCACCCGCGCAATCACTACCCGCACCCGCTCGCCAATCGCAAACGATTCCAGCCGCGACTGCTCCTTCCGCGGCATGCGAGCCTCCGCCTTGCCGATGTCGAAGATCACGTCCGGACCTTCCACTCGCTTCACCGTCGCGTTCACCACTTCGCCCACGCGTCCGATGTATTCGTTATAAACGGTGTCGCGCTCTGCTTCGCGCACCTTCTGGAAGATCACCTGCTTCGCCAGTTGCGCCGCAATGCGGCCCAGGATCCCTTCCGTAACCTTCGGCGTCCGCAACTCTCCGCCAACTTCCAGATTCGGATCGACCTTGCGTGCATCTTCCAACGTGATCTGCAGAAGCGGGTCTTCCACCTGCTCCGGCGTCTCCACTACGGTCTTCACCGCAAAGGCATTGATCTTGCCGGTTTCTTTATCCAACTCGGCGCGCAGGTTTTCCTGCGTCTTGTAGTACTTGCGCGTTGCCATCACGATGGCGTCTTCCACCGCGCTCACCACAATCCGCGGATCGATCCCCTTTTCGCGGCTCAACGCGTCGATCGTGTTGTAAAGCTCACTAGCCATAGAAAATCATTTGGTAATTTGGCGATTTTGCAATTTGGTAATTGAAAACCTGAACCGCTCTCTCCGGGTTTCAAATTACCCAATTACAAAATTACTCAATTACCCAATCTCCTAGATTTCCGGGACCAGATTCGCCTTCTCCACATTGGCGAACTCAATCCCGATCTTCTGCCCTTGCTCCGCTGCCACCGCACCCATTTTCTTGCGCGATTTCTTACTCGACGCGCTCAAGTCCAGCGTCAGCCGTCCGTCGCGAAAACTTTCCAGCCGCCCTTCGAAGTACCGGTTGTTGTTCACCGGATTCCTCGTCCTCAGCTTCACCCGGCTTCCAACAAAGCGCTCAAACTCAGCCGCCTTCGTAAGCCTCCGGTCCAGCCCTGGCGACGAAACCTCCAGCGTGTAGCTGCCGGGCACCGCATCCTCAACATCGAGGATCGTGCCAAACTCGCGGCTGAAGTTGGCGCAATCTCCGTGCGTCACTCCTCCCAGCGGATCGCCGCTAGCCGCCCCCGGCTTGTCCAGAAACACGCGCAGCATGCGGGCTTTGCCACTCCCGCGAAACTCGACTTCGACCACTTCCAGTCCGCCGGAGGCCGCTACCCGCTCCGCAATCTCTCGTACCCGATCAAGCTCAAGTGCCATGCATCCAATAACTTGCAGCCCAGCCCACGCAACGGATTCCTCCGCAACGAAAAAGTGGGCTTGCGCCCACTGGTGTGCTTCGCCAAATGCCGGTATTACACAACAGTTCTCAGTTTCCTAATATACGCCCGATAGGGGGTAAAAGACAAACGGCGGAAGCCGGACTGGGCGATCAATTTGCCGATGCCAGCAAGAGGATTATCGCTCCGCTTTCAGTTCGTACTCAGCCCCGCCGCACCCTCCGTCTTGCAGGCGCAATGGAAGGAAATCTCTTTTCGCTGAAGCGGCTAAGTCGATGACGAACGTTGTCGGATCCGCCGTCTGCCCGCAATGGACTTCGCCCCACCGCCAATCGTCAGAATGTACGTCCCAGGAGGTAGGGGACTAACCACAAATGCCCCCTCGCTGTCCGACACGACTCGGTATTCCTCATCCGAGAAGGCATTCCGTAACGCAATTGCGACTCCCGGATGCGCCACCTCACGCGGGTGAATCAGATCCTGCAGCGGATGACCCGCGCCTCCCTTCACCAGGCCAGTAAGCCTGCCACTGACCATCCGCATTTCGTAGGAATCGTCAGCCCAGTGGAAATCAAACTGCTTCCTCGGCTTCTTTGTGTCAGGACTCACCTCTATTAATTCCCGTCCGGCCTCGATGTTTCTAAAAGATGCTGCCAGCCAGTACTCACCAGCCGGAAGATCACGAACCTCGACGATTCCATTTTCATCCGTGCTAACAGTGAGGAATGGAGACGCACCGGGATTGGGCGTGACACTCACCTCAACACCCGTAAGCGGCTTATCGCGATGGCTAACAACCACCGAAAAGTCAGGGCGGACAGGGATGGGCTGGAAACTTCGCGCGGAACAAGCACGCGCGAAAACGGGCGCGATAAGCAGCGTCAACACGAGGAATCCTGCACGTCTCATGGGGAGATTCTACCCCACTGGCGATGTGGAGACACGGAGCAGTTCACCGGCCCTGGCCGGAACCAACCTTCCCCGGCCCCAAAATCGCCCGCCCCGGAAACACACCCGGCACGATCTTACCTTCGTCCACCACCAAGGTCCCTCCCACCACCAAACAACGCACGCCGACACTCGGCTCCATAGGCTTCTGAAAAGTAGACCGGTCGGTGATGCTACCCGCATCGAACACCATAATGTCGGCGTCAGCCCCCTCCTGCAGTCTACCTTTCTGCCGCGCCGTCGGCGTCGACCGCTCCAGCATTTCCGCCGGCATCAGACTCATCTTGCGGATCGCATCCATCAGCGTAACCGTGCCCTTCCCGCGCACATACTGCGCTAGCACCCGCGAGTAAGTCCCAGCGTTGCGCGGATGTCCTTCCGCGCCATCGCTAGCAATCATCACCAACGGATGAGGAATAACTTTGTCCACAATTTCCTGTGTGTTCGCGAAAACCAGCACCCAGCGCGTCGTGTTGGATTTGTGCATCTCGTCGAAACGCTCCTTGGTAAGGTGTTCGCCATTATCCGGCAGCACCAAGTCTCCATAATCGATTCCGAGCTTTTCCCGCCAGCCCGGATTAAATAGCGCCGAGTTCACCGCAGTCATACCAGCGATGTAGGGATAAGCCTCAGTCGTCACATCCAGCCCGCGCGCCCGCGCTCCCTCCACCATCGCAAGACATTCGAGCGAATCGCGCAGGCAACTGCTGTTGATGTGTACGATGTGCAGCGCAGCGCCCGTGATGGCAGCCGCCCCAATCACTTCGCTGATAGACTCAACGGCTGAGCCCGGCTCGACCCGCCCCGCGCTGCGCACGTGGGTGTAAACCGGCAGCTCGCGCTCGGCGGCCAGACGGAACATGTCAATCACTTCCAGCCGGGTCGCTCCCGGTGTGTACTGAATGCCCATCCCAATCGCCAAGCCTCCAGCGTCCAGCTCCGAGCGCAGGCGCTGCCCTATAGCTTCAATCTGCTCGGGCGTGGCAGGTAGGTCGGTTGCCGGCCCACTCTTAGGCAGAATCTCAGGACTTCCACCCTTGCCTCCGATGATTTCAGGTGGCAGTGGTGCGCCGAACGCAGCAGCTCGAGCCGCCACATGACTGGCCGCTGTGCCGTAATGAATCAGCGAATGCCCTTCTTTAGACTTCAAAAACTGCGCGACGTCAGGCGCACCGATCTCCAGTTCCAACGCGGTCGTTACCCCGTCAAGCGCTTTAACCCGTTGGCTTGCCATGTCCTGGCCATGCTGATGCAGATCAATGAACCCCGGAGCGACCACCAGCCCGCCAGCATGAACCACGCGCCGTCCGCTCATCGCCTCAGGCGAGACGCGGACAATCTTTCCGTCCCGAATCCCGACGTTCCGCACCTCATCCAGCCCAGTCTCGGGATCAATGACACGCCCGCCCTCGAGCACAAGATCATATTGCTGTGCAGCAACGACGCTCGTTGAGAACACCAGAAGACAGAGGGAAAGAATCAGCCTGTGCATAGTTACTCCTTCAAGACTAGCGATCATATCAAGAGTGTGATTGTCACATAATCTAGTCTTTAGTCATTCCGACAGCGCGCGCTTTGCTTCACGCGCGGAGGAATCTCAGTCGGCACCGCTTGATGGTTGTAGGGAATAAACTCCCCAGAGCGCGCCCGGCGCCAGGAGGGGATCGAGAAACTTAAGCTTCCATTTGCCTGAATCCCACGCTCTCTCTAGAATGAAGGTTCACCCCGCAGGCTGGGAGAGATTTCCGAGACACCTATGATTCATTTTCCGGTACCCGAAGCTCTCACCTTCGATGATGTTCTTCTCTTACCCGCGCGCTCCGATGTAATCCCCGCGACCGCCACCACCCAGACCCAGCTAACCCGCAATATTAGCCTGAATATTCCCATCGTCAGCGCCGCCATGGACACCGTCACCGAATCGCATATGGCCATTGCGCTCGCCCAGCAAGGCGGCCTCGGCATCATCCATCGCAACCTGAGCATCGAGCAGCAGGCCAATGAAGTCGACAAGGTAAAACGCTCGGAAAGCGGCATGATCGTCGATCCGGTCACCATGGCGCCTACCGACAAAGTCAGCGATGCGCTCGAGATCATGCGCAAGTACAAAATTTCGGGCGTACCCATCACCGAGCATGGCAAGCTCGTCGGCATCCTCACCAACCGCGACCTGCGCTTCGAGTCCCGCTTTGACATTCCCATCGATCGCGTGATGACCAAGAAAAATCTCATCACCGTGCCTGTAGGCACCACGCTGGAAGATGCCGAAGAGATTCTCCACGAGCACCGCGTCGAAAAATTACTCGTAGTCGACGACAAGTACAACCTCAAGGGCCTGATCACCGTAAAAGACATTCAGAAGAAGCTGAAGTATCCCAATGCTGCCAAGGACTCTCAAGGACGTCTCCGCGTGGGCGCGGCCATCGGTGCCACCGGAGACTTCCTCGAGCGCGCCCAGGAATTAGCCGAAGCCAAAGTCGACGTGCTCGCCATCGACAGCGCCCACGGCCACTCCACCAAGGTGCTGGAAGCGGTGAAGCTGGTGAAGTCGAGGCTCCCGGAGATGCAACTCTTAGCCGGCAACGTCGCCACCTTCGACGGCGCCTGCGAACTGGCTCGCGCTGGAGCCGACGGCATCAAGGTAGGCATTGGCCCCGGTTCCATCTGCACCACTCGCGTGGTCACCGGCGCCGGCGTGCCCCAGATCACCGCCATTGCGGAAGCCTTCCGCGCCACGAAAGATGCAGGAATTCCAATCATCGCCGACGGCGGCATCAAGTACTCAGGCGACATCACCAAAGCTCTGGCTGCTGGCGCGAGTGCGGTCATGATCGGCTCGCTCTTCGCCGGCACCGATGAAAGTCCAGGCGAGCTGATCCTCTACCAAGGCCGCTCCTTCAAGTCGTATCGCGGCATGGGCTCGATCGGCGCCATGGCACAAGGTTCCAGCGAACGTTACTTCCAGAACACCGAAGGCGATTCCTCAGCAGCAGTCTCTGCCATGGACGGCGATTCCAACCGCCTCGGCAAACTGGTTCCTGAAGGCATCGAAGGACGCGTGCCCTACCGCGGTTCCGTCGCGATGATCGTCCACCAAATGGTTGGCGGGCTAAAGTCAGGCATGGGCTACTGCGGCTGCGCCACCATCGCCGAACTCCTGCAGAAAACGCGCTTCGTCCGCATCAGCGGCGCCGGACTCCGCGAAAGCCACGTCCACGACGTAATGATCACCCGCGAGGCTCCCAACTATGGCGTCGAGTGACCCTGCCGCTTGAGACCCGATCGACATGAACTTCTAAAGGCGTGGATCGCCGCCATCCTCTGGCTTATCCTCATCGCCATTGAATCCACTGCCATGCTCTCGGCCAACAACACCGGCCGGATTCTCTATCCCCTGCTGCATTATGTCTTCGGCCTCGGCTGGGAGCGCTTCGAAGTTTTGCACTTCTACATTCGCAAGTCTGGCCACGTCATCGGCTACGGCACGCTGAGCATCCTGCTTTTCCGCGCGTGGCGTGCCACCCTGCCCGCGCTCAACGACGCGAAGTGGACCTTCCGCTGGGCCAATATCGCCATCCTCGGCACCGCTCTCGTAGCCAGCCTCGACGAATGGCACCAGAGCTTCATCCCCACGCGCACTGGCACCGTGCGGGACGTTGTTCTCGATACCTGCGCGGGCCTGGCGGCGCAAGTGCTCCTATTCTTCTGGTTGAGGAGTTTTGGGAAGCGCACGGCTTCCAGTCCATAGGGGTGGAGCAGGCCTTCCAGGCCTGCGTTTACAGCCAGTATTAAGATCGGGGCTTTAGCCCCTGAGGGATTTTCGTCCGCGTCCCGCCACCTGCAAGATCCCTGCCGCGGCCACCGCCATCCCCGCCGAAAAGTAAAACGGAATCGCAGCCCCGTAATGCCCCCACAGCTCGCCCGTAATTAAGCTCGCTGCCAAAGTAGCCACGCTGGTCACAAAAAAGTAAATTCCGAGCGCCCGTCCGCGCACCTCCTCGCCGACGGTTTCAACCACTAGAGCTTTCAGTACAGGCTGAGTCAGAGCGTAGTAGAAGCCATACACCGCCATCGCGATCCAGATCGCCAGCGTGGACCCGGCACGCCCGAAAACAAAATACACCGCGGCAAAGATCACATACCCCGCCGACCCAACCAGCCGCCGCGAGACGTGATCGCTGAACCATCCCGCCGGCCACGATGCAAGAGTGTAGGTAATGTTGAAGACCAACCCAAGCAGAGGCGCAAGCGTCACCGCGATCCCAACATTCTGCGCCCGCAGCACCAGGAACATGTCGCTCGAATTCCCCAGAGAGAACAGAGTCACGGCGACCAGAACAAAGTGAAAGGACACGGGCAAAGTGATCCGCTCGCCCGAAGACAAGACCGCATTCGTCTGGAGCTCCCCAGCTCTGGAGCCAGCCACAACTGGAGTTGCCCGGCGCTTTTCACGGATGCCCAGCAGCGCAACCAGCACGCATAAGGTCCCCGGAACCGCGGCAGCCCAGAACACACTTCGGATTCCAAAACGCTCCAGCAGAACCAGCGCGGCCAGCGGCCCCGCGATGGCTCCAGCCGAATCCATCGACTGAATCAGCCCATAAGCCGAGCCCAGCCGCTCTTTCGGCACCGACTCGGCCACCATCACGTCGCGCGGCGCTCCACGCATGCCCTTGGCCAGTCGGTCGGTAAAACGAATCAGGAGAATTTGCGGCCACGCCGTGACTATCGCAAGCAGCGGCTTCACTACATTGGCGACAAAATATCCGGCAACCACGACCGGCTTCCGGCGAGAGATGTGATCGGTAAGGTATCCAGAGAAAAGCTTGGCAAACGACGCCACACTCTCGGCAACGCCCTCGATCAATCCCAACTGCGCGGGCCCCGCCCCCAGCGAAGCCAGAAACGCCGGCAGCACCCAGTACGCCATCTCCGAAGCCGTGTCATTCAGAAAGGAAGTGATGCCGAAGGCGTAGATATTCCGGGCGGCAGAAGGCTCACGCTCGGCGGGCGAGGGCATGAATAGGTTTTACCACGGAGGCTGGAAATCAACTCAATGCGGAGTCAACTGAGAACTGACAACAGCCTCTCAGTACATCGCGTCGTACTTGGTAACCACCCACTGCCCATCCTTGTTCTCTGTAGTGACGGTGAAGAGTTCCTTGTAGGTCGCAGACTGGCCCGGGCCGGTGAGGCGTTTTCCGCGGTAGTGAAGGATCGTCAGTGGTGGCGCGCTTTCCCACTCTGCCAACTCCCACGAAAGCAGCGGATGCTGCGCCTCCGAGTTGCAGATGAAGTGAGCATACTTCTTGCGGTAATCGTGCTCCCAACCAGAGAGCAGCTCATCGCAGTGGCCGTCGCGCAACTCGCGAAGAAAGAGATTGGTGCTGTGTTCAATCGTGCGGTCGCGCAGCGGATTCATCCGGATACTGACCGGCAGGCCGCTCAGCGGATCGTGATCTTCGGACCGCGCCAGCACTGGTCCCTGGTTGCTCAACCACCAGATATAGCCGAGAAATCCAAACACCAGCAGCGCGCCCACGCTGACGGCAATAGCGATCTGTGTGCGAGTAAATCCCATCCTGAGAGAAATTTTATCTGGATGGCAAATTACGGCAAGATTACCGCCGGAAGCCGCGGGAGTACATGTACCATCGCGTCAAGAAGGGAGTCTGAGAGCAAAAGAAAAAGGCGCGGTCAAAGATAAGAGACCGCGCCCGCAAAATCGATGTCCGACTTACTCTTTCTTATCTTCTTCCTTGACCGGCTCGACTCCGCCGTCGTGTTGAGCTTGCGCCTCCGCGTCTTCCATGGCTTTCTTAGCCTCGGCCACCTTCTTGGCGCGGGCTTCGGCGCGCTTCTCGCGCTTCTCGTCCAGCACCTTTTCGCTGCCCAGCAGTTCGAGGAACGCTTTGTCGGCGCCGTCGCCTTTATTCCAACCGGTGCGGATGATGCGCAGATACCCTCCGTTACGGTCGCCGAAGCGGGGACCGACAACATCGAAGAGCTTCACCAGCGCTTCATCAGTCATCAGGTAGGCGCCAGCCAGACGGCGGGCAGCAAGGTCGCCACGCTTGCCCAGCGTAATCATCTTCTCCACTAACGGCCGCGCCGCCTTGGCCTTGGGAACGGTCGTCTCGACCCGTTCCTCGACGATCACCGACGTGACCAGGTTCCGCAGCAGCGACCGCCGGTGCGCAGTGTTCCGGCCGAGTTTGTATCCTGCAACTTTGTGACGCATGGTGAACCTCAGTTTCCTGTGTCCAGTTTCCAGTTTCTAGTTCAGGCGCAAACGGCGCACACTGGAAACTAGAAACCGGAAACCAGAAACTCTCCTACAACTGATCGTCCGGTCCATAAGCCGAAGCCGGCAAAACCAGATTCGAAGTCGGGCCGGGCACGGCATTGCCGTGCTCATCGATCTTCATACCCAGGCTCAGACCCATCGAGGAAAGAATTTCCTTGATCTCGTTCAGCGACTTGCGGCCGAAGTTCTTGGTCTTGAGCATTTCCGATTCCGTCTTCTGCACCAGCTCGCCGATGGTCTGAATGTTCGCGTTCTTCAAACAGTTATAGCTGCGCACCGAGAGTTCGAGTTCCTCGACGGAGCGGTTCAGGTTCTCGTTGTGGATCTCGGGTTTGCGATCATCCGACGAAGACACACCCGTTTCAATCTCTTCCTCAAAGTTGATAAAGATGTTCATGTGGTCCTTGAGCAGCTTCGCCGCCAGGCCGAGGGCATCGGCGGGCGTGATGGAGCCGTTGGTCCACACTTCGAGAGTAAGCTTGTCGTAGTCGGTAATCTGGCCGAGACGGGCGGCTTCCACGGTGTAGTTGCACTTGCGAACCGGCGAGTGTACGGAATCGATGGGAATGAAGCCGATGCCGAGATCCTCGTCGAAATTCTTGTCGGCGGAAGTGTAACCGCGGCCGCGCTTCAGGCGCATTTCCATGTCCAGCTTGCCGCCCTCGCTGACCGTGGCGATGTAGACGTCCTTGTCGAGAACTTCCACGTCGCCGTCGGCTTCGATCATGCCGCTGGTAACCACACCGGGCTGGTCGGCGCGCAGATAAATGGCTTTCGGCGCATCGCCGGCCAGCTTGAACGGAATCTGCTTCAGGTTGAGGATGATGTCGGTCGCGTCTTCCACCACGCCCGGGATCGACTGAAATTCGTGGAGCACACCTTCCATCTTCACCGCAGTGACGGCAGCGCCTTCAATGGAACTCAGCAACACGCGGCGCAGAGCGTTGCCCACGGTGGTGCCGAAGCCGCGCTCAAAAGGCTGCGCCCAGAAAATTCCGTATTTGTCGGTGAGGGTGGAAGTATCAACGGCGAGACGTTTCGGTTTCTGAAAACCTTTCCAAAGCATTTGTTTCTCCTTCGGCCGTTTGGCTCAATTCTGGCTCGCTGAGTGGTCCAACTCAGCTCCACGTCAGAAAAGGCTGATCTGGCTCGAAAAATGGACCGAGAGCATTGAGTCATTGGGAAATCTGGGAATTGGGCAATGGGAAAGCCCGACCCCCAATCCCGCCCTGTTTTCCATGACTCAATTCCTAAATTCCCCATTACGCAATCTACGTCGTCTTACTTGCTATAAAGTTCAACGATCAACTGCTCATTGACCGGCAATTGAATATCTTCGCGCTTGGGCAACGACAGCACTCGCGCCTTGTACAGGTCCCGGTCAACTTCCAGCCAGTTGGGCAGCGTGCCGTGGCTGGCAAATTCTTTGGCCATTTCGAGCAGGGCGAGCTTCTTGCTGTTCTCGCGAATGGAAATCTCCTCACCCGCACTCACTTCATAGGATGGAATGTTGACCTTGCGATTGTTGACGGCGACGTGTCCGTGGCGCACCAACTGCCGCGCCTGCCGCCGGGACTGCGCGAAGCCCAGGCGATAAACCACATTGTCCAGACGCCGCTCCAGTTGCTGCAGGAGCAGTTCGCCGGTCACACCCCGGGTGCGCGCCGCCTTCTCGAAGTAGTTACGGAATTGGCCTTCCAGCGTGAAGTAGATGCGCTTGGCTTTCTGTTTTTCGCGCAACTGCAGACCGTAGCCCACAATCTTGGCCTTGCGGTCTTTCCCATGTTGTCCGGGAGCGAAGTTGCGCTTCTCGATAGGACACTTATCGCTGAAACACTTCGCGCCTTTGAGGAAAAGCTTCATGCCCTCGCGGCGGCATAGACGGCAGACTGCATCGGTATAACGTGCCAAGT
>JBAUVZ010000056.1:0-10404 GCA_049583505.1 Candidatus Sulfotelmatobacter sp. | reverse complement strand
AGACGCTCCGGTTCCTAGATTCGCGACTAGACTTCCTCAGGTTTGTGTTTCTGCATGACTCTGTGTCTCGGTACTGTCCAGTCACTTATGGTCAAATCTGTTCGCGCGCTGCTACACTAACCAGTTTAACTATTCATTTTTGATGCGCTCTGAGCGCGTGATCCTTTAGGAAAATCATGTTGAAGCCGGGTGATATCGCCATTGTCAGCGGGGCACGCACGCCCTTTGGCCGCTATTGCGGGAAGTTGAAGGACTTTACGGCGCAGGAGTTGGGCGCGGTTGCGGCCAAGGGAGCGATGGAGCGGGCCGGGGTTGATCCTAAAGAATTTGATCATGTGGTGTTTGGCAATGCGCAGCAGACTTCGGGCGATGCTTTGTATGGGGCGCGGCATGTGGGGTTGCGGGCGGGACTGCCGATTGAGACTCCGGCGCTGACGGTGAACCGGTTGTGTGGGTCGGGGATGCAGGCGATTGTTTCGGCGGCGCAGATGATTCAGACGGAGGAAGCGAAGATTGTGCTGGCGGGTGGGATGGAGGCGGTGTCGCAGGCTCCATTTGTGATTCGCGGACGCGATGGATTTACTTTGGCTCCGGGCGGGAAGCTGGAAGATTCGCTGATGGTGGCGCTGCTGGACAGTTATTGCGGGTCGTACATGGCGAACACGGCCGAGTTGTATGGGTCGGAACATGGGATTACGCGGGAGATGCAGGACGAGTTTGCGCTGCGGTCGCAGCAGAAAGCGGATGCGGCTTATAAAGAAGGACGGATTCAGGAAGAACTGGTTCCGGTGGCGCTGAAGAGTTCCAAAGGTGAGGCGACCGGGGAATCGTTTACGGAAGATGATCACCGGCGGCCGCAGACTACTTTGGAAGGGCTGGCCAAGCTGAAGGCGGCGTTTGGAAAGAATGGAACGGTGACTGCGGGGAACGCTAGCGGGATTGTGGATGGCGGCGCGGCGGTGGTGTTGATGTCACTGGAGGAAACGCGGAAGCGAAATCTCGTGCCGCTGGGGCGGATTGTCAGCTGGGGCGTGGCTGGAGTTGAGCCGAAGGTGATGGGGCGGGGTCCGGTGCCGGCTACCAAGATCGCGCTGCAGAAGGCTGGGCTTTCTTTGGACTACATTGATTTGGTTGAACTGAATGAGGCGTTTGCGGCTCAGTATCTGGCGGTGGAAAAAGAATTGGGGTTGGATCGCGAAAAGGTGAATGTGAATGGCGGAGCGATTGCCTTGGGGCATCCGCTGGGGGCGACGGGGACTCGGCTGGTGATTACTTTGTTGTATGAATTGCGGCGGCGGAAGAAGAAGTACGGGCTGGCTACGGCTTGTATTGGGGGCGGGCAGGGGATTGCGATGATTGTGGAGACGCTGCTGAATTTCTAGCCGGGGAGTTTGCTGGCTATGGGTTGATCGGCGGCGGGCAGGGGATTGCGACGATTGTGGAGAGTATGAATTGATGAAGGTAGTGGCGTATTTGCTGATCGCTGTATTCGTAGCGGGGCTCGCTGGATCATATTTCTTCTGGCCGGGCGACAAAAGCCAGCGTCCGACGGCCTTCTTCTCTCTTCTGCAGTTCATTGCCGTTTTTGCCGTTGTTTTGCTGACCTTTCTGTATGTAACGGCGACTCAAACTATCCTTGATGCGACGAGGCAGCAACTCGCTGATCAGAACAGGGAACCCAAAATATCGGTCATCAGCCACTACTTTCCACAGGCCGATCCGTTCAGCGTTAACTTCCAGATCGAGATCGCGAATCCGAGTGTAAGAGCCACGAGCCTTAGCATAAAGAGTATTCAGATCGGAGAAGTTACGGCGCAGGACGTCTATTTCGAGGGCGATCAGGGGAGGACGTCGAGGATCACCGTCCCGGCGCGTGACGTATTGCGCGTATTGATTAAGGCTCAACGCTTCAACCCTCCGATTCCAGTTGAACTCTCTCGCAAAACGAAGACATTGCTGATTTTTGACGAAATTTTTCATGGCACTTTGCAATCAGTAATCACTGAGGTGTGATACGAGCATGGAGATTAAGAAGGTCGGCGTTCTCGGGTGTGGGTTGATGGGATCCGGCATTGCGCAGGTTTGTGCTGCTGCGGGATTTGATGTGACTGTGCTGGAAGTGGAGCAGAGGTTTCTCGACAAGGGATTTGCCGGGATTGAGAAATCTTTGGCTAAGTTCGCCGAGAGGCCGGTCGAGAGGGGCGGGATTATAGCGGCGCAGAAAGATGCGATCCGGGCGCGGCTTACGGGGACTACTAACAAAGCGGACCTGGCTGATTGCGACATTGTTATTGAGGCCATCATCGAGAATGTGGACGAGAAGAAGAAGATGTATGCGTCGATTGATGGGGTGGTGAAGAAGGAGGCGATCTTTGCTTCGAATACTTCTTCGATTTCGGTGACTGAGCTTTTGACCGCGGTGAAGCGGCCGGAGCGGTTTATTGGGCTGCACTTTTTTAATCCGGTGCCGCTGATGAAGCTGGTGGAGGTGGTGCGGACGATTGCTACTGCCGACGATGTTTACCAGACCGCTTACGAGTTTGGGAAAAAGCTGGGTAAGGTTCCGGTGCGGACTTCTGACAAGACGGGGTTCATCGTGAATCGGCTGCTGGTGCCTTATTTGCTGGATGCGATCCGGGCTTATGAAGAGGGTGTGGGGTCGATTGAAGATATCGATAATGCGATGAAGCTGGGGTGCGGGTATCCCATGGGGCCGTTTACTTTGCTGGATTTTGTGGGGCTCGATACTACTTATTACATTACGCAGGTGATGTTTGACGAGTTCAAGGAGCGGCGGTTTGCATCGCCTCCGCTGCTGAAGCGGCTGGTGATGGCGGGGTGGTACGGTCGCAAGACTGGTAAAGGGTTCTACGATTATTCGGACCCGAATAGTCCGAAGGCGAATAAGCTGTAGATTAAGGTCCTAGAATTGAAAAGCATGGAGAAGCGTAGAAAAACCGATCGGATACCGGATGAAGGCAGTCCGCAGGATGTAGAAACCTATCGCCGTGCGTGGCGGAGTTACGTGGTGCGACGGAATCTGGTCGTGGTCCTGTTTGTCAGCTTCGTATTTCTGGGCGTCTTGATCGGGAAGCTCAAGCTCGGAGAGCCTGCTGATTTCGCGATATTAGTGGGCTGGATCGGGGTGTACCTGGCGGGGGCGTGGTGGCTGACGGAATGGCGGTGTCCGCGATGCGGGAAGGTATTTGGACACCGGCTATGGACGCAGAGTTGTATCAGTTGCGATTTGAGCAAGGAGGATGTGGCGGCGGTGGCGCGGGGGAAATAATTCTTCAACGAGAGTAAATCTCCCTGCGGTGACCGATGCGCAGGACGAGGACCACCAGGCGAGCGTGCTCGATGGAACAGATGATGCGGTAGTCTCCCACGCGGTATTTCCAGAACTCACTCAATGTTCCCTTCAGCCGTTCGCCGATCCGATGTGGGTCGTCTAGCTTGGCAACTCGTTCGTAGAGAAACTTCGAAATGCGGCGGGCGATGGTCTTGTCGAGCCCGTCGAGTTCCTTCTGCGCAGCTGGATCGAACTCAATCTTCCACTTTGGGCTTAAGGCCATAGCGGCGCATTACTTTTTCGAGTGGGATGGTGCGAACCCGGCCGGCACGAATCTCGGCGAGACGCTTCTCAGCGAAGTAGATATCTTCGAGGTCATCCAGGTGTTGAAGAATGGCCTCGCGAGCGTAGTATGTTTTGGTGCGGCCGGTGCGTTTGGCGAGACGGTCGAGGCGCTTTTCGATTTTGTCGGGAAGGCGGATGGCTAGCATGAGGTCACCTACTATACAATTATAGCAGCAAAAGAGGCGCGGCATGGAGCAGATATCGGACATCCCTCTGGTTTTCACTCCGGGCAACGAACCGTATCTTGGACGCGAGCTGCTAAGAGCATTTGATGAGCTGATTGTTTGCTGTCTGGAGCACAATCAGACGATCGCTCGCCGCACTAGAACCGCGGCAAGCAAAACGGTGCTGCAGGAGGCCGCGTGCATTTTGATCCCCCAAGGTGTGAGTCTAGCTCTGTCGATTCGTGAACTTGTGCGCCAAGGCTACCTGCTGGGAGCAAAGGTTCTTATGAGACCGCTGGTCGAACGGTCGGTCACAATGTTGTACTTGCATCAGAATCCCTCTGACTTAGGCATTTGGGAACGAGGCTGGCTATTTAATGAGCGACCAGGTCTTACAAAGATGTTGAGGGCGCTCGCGTCTCAGGGCAGTTCTCCCGATGTAGCTCGGCAGATGACGGCGGAATTGAACAGTCTTACTCACGGTGACCCTGCAAGCTCGTACCATAACCTGGTGTTCAGTGATCAAGACGCTGCTGGCCAAGCTGTTTCCAAGAATCTCTGCAGGCCTGATGTCTGCGACGCGATTTGTGCAGAGGCAATACCGTGGTTGTCGGTGTTGTTGGGTATGATGCACGCAACTTTTCCGGCTCCCGAGTCTCAGGACGTAGTCCACTAGCATTCTCGTTGGTTGGACAAACCTATGAACTTCGAAAACATACTTCTGGAAAAGAAAAGCTCGATTGCTTACGTCACGGTGAACCGCCCTAAGGTTTTGAACGCGCTCAACATGGCCACCATGGAGGAGCTGCGGACGGCGTTTCATGACATCAAGAATGATGCTTCCGTTCGCGTGGTTATTTTCACCGGCGCGGGCGATAAGGCGTTCATTGCCGGGGCGGACATTGGAGAGTTGGCAAAGCACGATGCGGTTTCGGGCAAGGAATATACGCATCGTGGACAGAACGTGCTTAATCTGATCGAAAACCTGGGCAAGCCGGTGATTGCTTGCATCAATGGATTTGCGCTCGGCGGGGGATGCGAGATTGCTATGGCTTGCACCATGCGGCTCGCGAGCGAGAATGCCAAGCTGGGGCAGCCGGAGGTGAAGCTGGGGATTATCCCGGGATATGGCGGGACACAGCGGCTGCCGCGGCTGGTGGGCAAAGGCATCGCGATGCAGATGGTGCTGGCGGGGGAGATGATTACGGCGCAGGAAGCACATCGCATCGGGCTGGTGAATGAAGTAACGATTGCGGCAGAGTTGATTCCGCGGGCGCAGGCGATTGCGGCGAAGATTATCGCGAACGCTCCGCTGGCGGTGCAGTATGCGATGGAGGCCGTGAACAAGGGCATGGAGATGACTTTGAGCGAGGGATTGTATCTGGAGGCCGTGTTGTTCGGCGTGGCTTGCGCTACTGAGGATAAGAAGGAAGGGACTACGGCGTTTCTGGAGAAGCGGGCGGCCGTGTTCAAAGGGAAGTAATTCTTTCCGCCCAATTCATCCAGATTTTCGCGGATTTCAAAATCCACCGCAAAGGCACCCTTCGGCTCCGCTCAGGGCAGGCTCCGTCACCGAGATGAAAGACAAGAAGGATTTCGTGGTGGAACATCCTGGCGAGCCTGCGGTTCGGGCGCTCGAAGGCGGGTTAAGCGCTTCCAGCAAGAGGTTCGCGATTGTTGTTTCGCGATTCAATGCGTTTATTACCGAGAGGCTCCTGCTGAGCGCGATCGACGGGCTGGCGCGCTCCGGTGCCAAGAGAAAAGATATTTTGGTGGTGCGAGTGCCGGGAGCGTTTGAGATTCCGCTGGCGGCGCGGACTCTGGCGGAGACCGGGAACTACGACGCGATCATTTGTCTTGGTTGCTTGCTGCGCGGAGATACGGCGCACTATGACGTGATCGTGAACGAAGTTACTCGCGGGATCGGACAGTCAGCGCAGGAGACCGGCGTTCCGCACGCTTTTGGAGTTCTTACGTGCGAGACTTTGGAGCAGGCAATCGACCGCGCCGGGCTGAAGATGGGGAACAAGGGATTGGATGCGGCGCTGGCGGCGGTTGAGATGGCGTCGCTGAAGGGAGCCGTCGGGCATCGGGCATCGGGCTCCGGCAAAAAGCAGGTTCCTCCGCCTCGGTTCGCGAGCCGTCGGAATGACAAGATTGTTGGACGCGGCAAGACTGCGAAGACGAAGCGCAAATAATCCCTCTCATCGAAATCACTCCCACTTACAGTAAACTGGCAACTGGCAACTGGAAGCTGGCAACTGCCTCTATGGGCACACGACGCAAATCCCGCGAACTGGTTCTGCAGATGCTGTTTCAGGCGGACATGGGCAAGCAGACGGTGGATCATGTGCAGCGCACCTTTTGGGCGGAGCATGGCGGGACCAGCGCGGAAGTGCGCGGGTTCGCGGAAGATTTGTTCCGGGTGGCAACCGACCGCGTGGCGGAGATCGACAAACTGATTGAGCGGCATGCGGAACACTGGCGCATGGAGCGCATGGCGGCGGTGGACCGCAATCTATTGCGCGCGGGGGTGGCGGAGCTTCTGGGCTATCCGGAGACACCGCGGGCGGTGGTGATCAACGAAGCGCTCGAGATTGCGCGGAAATTCTCCAGCCTGGAATCGGTGCAGTTCGTCAATGGCGTGCTGGACAGTGTGGCGAAAGATTTGGGAAAGACGGCGTAGGAACAACAAATTGAGTAATTTTGTAATTTCGTAATTCTGCAATTTCCACCCGTCGTGCGTCCAGGTTTTCCGATTGCCCAACCATCCGATAACTCAATCACCAGTCCTCACGGCTTAACGGCGACGATATTCAGAGCGCAGTTGGATCCGGTATAGCAAAAGCTGTTGGAGGAGTTGACGAGGGGAGAAAAGGAGACATCCATCTGGTCGAGGGCTAGAGCGGTGAGGACCTGGTGGAGCAATCCATCGGAGCCGGCTACATAGATCATTGTGCCATCCACGGACATGTCAGCGGCCACGGGAGTTGCGTTGTTGACGAGCGGGATTCCGGATGTGGAAGAGGTGTCGAAGTCATAGACCAGGACCCCGAGATCGCTGGTGATTATGTAGGCCTGGGTAGAGTCCGGCGACAGGAAAAAGTTGATGGGGTGGAAAGTGCCGTTGCCGATGTTGATGTGGATGTGGATGGGCATGAAAGTTGTGTTCTGGGTGGTCTGGGCGAGGGTAATGACCTGCGGACAGAGCGTAGTGAGCGGCGCCGGAGAGGATGTGGTGGCGATTATGTCGATGCCGGTGTTGTCGACGCCGAAGAAAAAGTCAAGACCATCGGTTTGAAGAGTTGGGATGGTCGTGTTGCCCATGGGGACGTTGCCCGAGGGCACCATCCTCAGGAACAGAGGAGGACTGGGAATGCCTGGGGCTAACAGGTACGGGGTCACCAGAGAATTGTCGCAGGTGTTGTAGATGGCGAGGCTGCCGGCAGGACTACCGCCCGAGAGCAGGGCGAACGAACCGGTCGAGTTGAAAGCAATCGACGCGGCGGGAGTGGGCAAGGGATTCGGCTGCACGAGTTGCAAGTATTGCAGAGTGGAATAGGAATACAAGACGTTGCCGCCATTACCGAGGATGTAGGCTCTCAAGCCGTCGGGGGAAAATGCGGCAGCAATTGCACTATTGATGTTGAGTGGCGTTGTGCTGGACGACGTACCCGAATTGGCGACATATACCTGGTTAGGAGTGGAAACTGTATCCGAGAAAATGGCCGAGCCGCCGTTGTGTGAGACGGCCAGGACCTTGCCGGTTACCAGTCCCAAGGTGGTGCCCGGGGCGGGCAGGGATGTGAACGGACTGCTGGAGCCCCCGATGTTGGAGGGAGTGATGGCGACTGCGCCGAATTCACTGCCCATGTAAGCTTTGTCTCCGGCGGGGTCGAGCAGCAGGGAATTGGGCGGCGTGGGCAGCGGGGTCGCGCCGCCCGGGAGGTTGGTGGAAGTGGAGATATTGTAAAGGCCGACGTCGCATAAAATGTCGCTGTAACAGTCCTGACTGGTGGCCAGGACGCTGGTCGATGAGGTCGCGCCAGTTACCAACCCCGAAATGGCAGTGACCGGATAAACCGGCTGCGGGATGTACGGTGCCGGAACATTGGGAGTCAGATTCAGGGGGAACCCGATATTGCAAGTTGGCGGCGTGCAGGTTGCCGTGATCGCAGCCACGCCCGGCTGAGTAGTTGTAATGGTGCAGGTTGTGGTGGTTGCGCCGCATCCCGTGGTGGCGCTGCCTGCGCCCAGCGCAGCGGGCCCGGAAGACACCCAAGTGAGGGGGGGCTTGGGCACGATGCAGCCCTGCACGTCGACGGCGGTGGCCACGACGGTTTCCGGCGAGCCTTTGTTGACCGCAAAGCTCGTCTGGCTGGTTAGTTGCGAGCCGCTTCCGTTGAGCTGGAGCGCGATGCACTGAACGGGGCAGGTTTCGAAGTCGAAGGGCGGGCTGGAGACGCCCGAGGCTGAGGCGATCACCTGGGTCTGTCCCGGTGTGCTGGGCGAAGCGGTCGCCTGGTTGGTGGGCACGTTGGCGTAAGAAACCGTCACGATCGGAGTAAGAGTAGCGACACCGGCGTTGCCCTGGGTCCAGGTAAAGGGGCCAACCGAGGCGGTAATGTCGTTTCCCTGGCTGTCATAGGCGGTGGCCTGCAAGGTGAAGATCTGGTTTTGCGAGAGGCAGGAGTTGGTGGCTTTGAACGGGATGTTGCAGGCGAGAGGAAGCGCGGTCTGCGCGGGGCAGGCAGGGGGAGGAGAATTGACGGGTGGGACAACGCTGATCTTAATGCTTGAGATGAAAGAATGGACGAAGACCAGGGTGGGGGCGCTGGTCGCGCCGTCGGCCGAGGCGGTTACCTGGACTGCCTCGCCGTTGGTGGTTCCGAGGCCACCGGGCGTGCAAGTCGTGTAGGAGGGTGCGTTCCAGCTGCCGGCGCAGGCAAAGCCGTTGGGAGCAACGTCGACGACTCCGGGATTGCTGGATGTATAGGTGAACGGGGCTGTGACGGTCGAGTTTGCGGCGTTCCGGGCGGTGGCGGTGAACTGAACTACAGTCCCAAATTGCAGGGAATAACTGGGGGCGGGGTTCAGGGTAATTATTGCCGGGAAGGACGACACCCCAGGGGGTTTGTGGCCACCGCACGCCGGCAACAACACGAATAAGGAGATGGCGACGCCTGCCCATGCCCACTGACCGAAACGCAACCTTCCCATGCACCCTCTCGTCGCCTCACGATTGTATCCGATGGGCGAGCCCTTCACTGGAATGGAAAACTTGTAGTGTAGAGGCTGGAGACGGATTCAGCAAGCTGGCGCTGCGAACGTCTGTTAAGGACGCGAGCCAGACGCCATTGTTGTATCGTAAAGAACCTTTCGGCTTCGCTTAGGGCAGGCTGCGACACTTCGCGCAGCTCGCCCAAGTCCTTCACGAGAAAAAAAACGTCTCGCTCAGGGTGACAATCCAAATGCCCGAACGTCAGCGGAAGCCCGCTTAGCTGGATTGCTCCGGCTCCGAGAGAGTGGGATGCAAAAAGATGGGTTGACGATGTTTCCACTCAGTTGCTATATTTGAAAGGTTCCGCGAGTTAATCCAGGCTTGCTGTGTGCCGTGAGTTCCGGCTGAAGTGTGCGGGAACTTGCGGTAGAGCTTTTGAGAAATACGTTTCCGGTGAAAAGGAAGTACCGGAAACTTTCCTCGCTGAAACGTTTCTGCGCTGCCTTTCGCCCTATCACGAGGATTGCTGGAGCGCCTGAGTCAGGCGCGAAAGTGGTCTGCGGAAGGATATGCAGGACAGAGCTGGCGATACGGAGCACCCCCGGAGTTTTTGCCGGGTGCCACCGTCGGCAGCATAAATCTAGGTTGGGACCCAAGAATCTCTCTCCGTGATTCGTGTGCGGCGAGAAGCATGGCTGGCGGATTGTGCCGGCCGGGATCGCGCAGTCAGCGGCCGGGACAGCTGATGGCGCGGCGGGCTGCCTGTTCCGCAAGGCAGGAGTTCCGTGCGCGACTTCAGACGCAGCTTCGATACGCAAAGTTAGTGCAACAACTAAGGAGTGGCGAAGAGTGCCTACTTTTAATCAACTGGTGCGTGATGGACGGAAGCGGCCGCGATATAAAACGGCGAGTCCGGCGCTGCAGGGATGTCCGCAGAAGCGTGGAGTTTGCACGCGGGTGTACACACAGACGCCGAAGAAACCGAACTCGGCGTTGCGGAAAGTGGCGCGGGTGCGGCTGACCAACGGGATTGAGGTTACGACCTACATCCCGGGCGTGGGACACAACCTGCAGGAGCACTCGATTGTGCTCATTCGCGGTGGCCGGGTGAAGGATTTGCCGGGCGTGCGCTATCACGTAATTCGCGGCACGCTGGATGCGGTGGGCGTGGCCAATCGTCAGCAGGGACGGTCGAAATACGGTGCCAAGCGGGCGAAGAAGGGGTAAGGGACAATGCCTCGTAAAGGACATACAGCAAAGCGGACCGTGCCAGCCGATGCCGTTTATGGCTCTAATCTGGTGACGAAGTTCATCAACTCGATGATGTGGCAGGGCAAGCGCTCGACCGCCGAGGGGATTTTTTATGAGGCCCTGACCAAGGT
>JBAUVZ010000055.1:0-3160 GCA_049583505.1 Candidatus Sulfotelmatobacter sp. | reverse complement strand
CTCCGCAGCTAGAGGCTAGAAGCAGCGTTAAACGCACTAGCAACTGCGCCCCAAGCAAACTCGGGTACCGGTCCCCGACTCCACAGGTGTCACAGCTCAAGAATTTTCGCGAAGTGGTATGGGTCAGAAGGACTATAACAAGTCACAATCCAGAGTTGCAATCATCTTTCTCGATACCTGTGGAAAACTGGGTGATTTAAAATACAACTCACGCCAGTTTCTTGCGGTGGTGCAGAGATGAACATACACCTTCACGAAAAACCCTGCGCAAAGGTCCCAACATCCTGAGCACGCGCGTTCCAACCGCTATCCTGAGGAGATAACAAAATGCTGGATGCGCTTTCGGTGCGCATTTCGGGCGATGCAGCAAGAAAATGAAAATATTGGTGGATGCATTCGGGTTGTGCGTGTGCACCACGCGGCAGTAGAATCATTTAGACTTATGCAGCGTATCCCGAATCTGCTCTTTCGACTATTGAGCCTGGTGGCGGTGCTAACCATCTTCGGTTTTCTCCGAGTGGCCACGGCACAAAACGGCACCCTTCCGCAAGACGCTGCGCACCAGCAAGACACGACAACAGCACCGCTCGCACCTATGGAGCCTCTAGTCGCGGCCCCAGAAAACGCAACCCGTACTGAATCCAATTCCACGGCACTCGTCCTCGGTCCTGGGGATGAAGTGGAGGTCACAGTGTATGGGGCGCCTGATCTTTCCGGGCACACCCGCGTGAGCGCCGACGGAAATATCTCGATGCCCCTGATCGGTTATGTTCGAATAGCTGGTCTTAGTAGCAGTGAAGCGGAAGGGGCCATTGAGGCGAAGTTGCGCCAAAATAACGTTGTTAACGACCCGCAAGTCTCGGTATACGTTAAGGAATATAGCAGCAGCGGAATTTCCGTGGCCGGCGAGGTCGCCAAGCCCGGGTTCTATTCTGCTGTTGGCCCTCACCGCTTGTTTGATGTGTTGCAGGCAGCTGGTGGACCCACCGATAGAGCTGCCAATAAGGTCGTGATCAGCCACCGAGACCAAAAAGACACGACGACTCTTGACATCTCGAAAGATCCGGCCGAAATGGCCGCCAGCAATGTCGCCCTACAGCCGGGCGATACCGTTGTAGTTCCGAAAGCGGGTATCGTCTACGTACTAGGAGAGGTAACTCGGCCCGGCGGGTATGTACTAAATTCCACGGGAGGAGTCACGGTCTTGCAGGTCGTTGCTGTCGCCGGGGGGCCGACTCACGTCGCCTCTGCCGGAAAAACGAGACTGCTTCACCGTACTGAGAATGGGTTTCAAGAGCAGCGGATAGATCTGAAGAAACTTCTACGTGGCAAGGCTCATGATGTTTCCGTCAGGAACGACGACATACTGTTCGTTCCCAGTAGTGCGATCAAGACCGCGATGAATGCTGGTGCACTGCTTGCCACTGCAACAACTGTCGCGATATATCGTGTTCCCTTCTAGTCGTTCACCATTCTGGATGTGCAAACAGTCTGCGGTTGCGTTGGATAGTCGGTTCAGTAGCGACCCGCCTCCTTTCATAACAAGGCGGCTCTCTTCAGCTTCGACGTCAATCTTGATAAGCTGTGTCTGAGAAATGGCTGCGAGCACAGCGGTCCGAGAAGGGTTTTGGGAGGAAGGGAGCCACCAGAATTTGTCGATTGCCGGCTCCGCTTTAGAAGACCAGGAAGCGGATGAAAATGCGTCCTGAATTTCCGAAACTGTCGGGAAGTCGAACGGCTACGCCCGCTGCGCGGTCTAGCGTGAAACGTGTAGGAGCTGTCGAATGATCTCGCGGCGTCTCTTCTGCCTGGAGACAAAGGCGACTGTTTCGTACCATTTCGGGCAGCGGTATCGCCAATATTCGGTATCCCAGTGGTCAATCGCTCGCAGTTCACTTACGAGCACTTCGACTTTCTCGATTGTTTGGTCGCTTAAAATCTGTCGCATGCCCTTCCCTTCGCAACTATTGGGCCGAGAGTCTCTTCACTCCAGAGTAACAAGTTAGAAACGATTGCCGGGTAAGAAAGCTGCCGAAACGTCGGCACTCTGCCGAAATAGCGGCACAAGTGACCCATCGAAACAGCTTCCTGCCGAACTTGCAGTATGGGAAGTGCTCACCAATCTGTGCTGCAAAGCCTTTTAGAGATACGTCGGCCCTGCGACATCGATATATCTCGGCGGATTTTGGAATCCGTGGGGACGGACATTTTCAAAGTATGCTAGGGAATTCTGCGACTCCAAGAATCCTAAAGCTTAGGGCAAGAGATATCCGGGCGCAAGTTCTGGAAACTCTGTGCTTCGGCCCTCCTGCGAGGATGAGCGAACCGATTACCTCGCGCGAGTGCTGGCTGTATTAAGCCTTCAAAAGAAAACTCCCTTGAGTCCCGCAACAGCGGACAGATTACTGCGGGACCTGCACCGGAGGCAAAACATGGTAAACGGTGTCTCTGCTAGCGCTGGGTGTACAAGCGCGCCAGGTTTTCCCGATGAGAAATTGCTCGCAAACTGGAGATCCATGGAGGGGATGCGCGGAGCGTCTTTTTTTCTAAGGTTCCTGCCCCCTCGTGCACGCCGTCAGCCGCCCCGCGTGTGAAAACGTGCGATAGTCCGATTTATATATTCCAGTTAGCCCATGATCCGGTGGGAATCCGATGAAGCTGCTAGTCAACCTGTTCTCATGCTCCCGGCTTGTATCCTGAATTACGGGTTAGTTCGCCATCGGCAACAGGAGCTGGCAAGCGGCATAGCCGCCGACCAACGTGATGGTGCCCGGCGCCTGCGTGCGTACCACACCGTCATCAAACGCGCAGTAGGCCTTGGTGCCAGTCTGTGCGCTGATGGGAGTTCCAGTCGTGTAGAACTCGTTCGGAATGACGCTGGGTGCGGCGATAACTCCAGTGGAGGCGAACTTGTAACCGCTCTTGCCATTGCCGGCGCGGTCGTCTGTCGCACTAACCGGCATCATCAAGGCATATCTGGCATGTCGGCGGTAGTCAAGCAACATTCTGGAATAAGCGACTCTTAGAGACTTCCTGCCGGATTCATCCGTCACGGGCTTCCAGAGCACAACGTGGACACCTGGCACCTGGCAATCCTGAGGAGAAATAGCAACAATAGTTGGTTTATGCCATTTGCTTGCCTTCCAGATCTCGTGCAAAA
>JBAUVZ010000054.1:0-1596 GCA_049583505.1 Candidatus Sulfotelmatobacter sp. | reverse complement strand
ACGTGACCGGGGCCGCAGCCCATGTCACAAACCTCGCCACGTCCTGCGACTTCAGCGGCGAAGCGATTGAGCAGTTCGCGGTCAAGGGGCTTGTGCTGAAGTTCATCGGAAATCCGGCGGGCATACTCGTCCGCAATCCGGTCATAGCTCTCGCGGATTGAGCGTGTGAGGTTGTCGTTCATACGGAGCGCCCGGTTACTGAATGTCCACGGTGCTTAAGCACACATCGGCTGCGTGCATCACACACGTCTCCGACGGTTCGTGGGCGTCGCGGCGCACCGACTTCATCTTCATCAACGCGCCGCTGGCCATGGCCGCCTTCAACAGAGGCTCACTTTGTGCATCGCGCGCACCGGTGCAGGAATAGATAGCCAGCGAAGTGACAATCTGCGCGGAAAACCCGCTGTTCTCGCGAACAATCTTTACCATCACGCCGATGCCGAGCTTGGGTGTCGTCGCCATGGTCAGCGGCACCACGAGACGGCCACCTTCGCGCAGCCGGTCCAGCCATAACGGGTTCGGATGGGTTACTCCAGCATTGATCAGCATGGCGTCACATGCGCCCGGATCGAAGGTCGTGCCGTCTCCGGCGACCACGGTCACGTTCGGATAGCCCGACAGATTCTCTTGGGCGCGAGCCGCCAGATCAGGGCTCACCTCAGTACTCACAACGCTTCCTTCCGGTCCGACGGTTTCCGCCATGATCGCGGTGTAGTATCCGACGCCGCTGCCGAGATGATAGGCACGATTGCCGGGCTTGAGATCGAGCGCGTCAATCCAGCGCGCCAGGGCGCTGGGCTGGCCGTTGTTGATGTCGCCGGCTTTGTCGAGCACTACGACCACATTGTGGTAGAGATGGCGCGGGTCATCCACCGGCGTGTACGAGATTTGAATGGCACCGACAGCGGAGAGTCCTCTCATCTCGGCGGAGGCGATCTCCCACGGGCCAGGTCCGAGAAACTTTTCCCGCGGTACGCGCGCGAAGGCCTCGACGAGGCCGGGCGAATGGACGTTGGCAGTGAAGCGTATTTCCTCGGAGTAAAAGCGCCGATAGTCTTCGATCGTCATGTCGGTTGACTTACCTCGGAATTTGGCGGTGGAGAACCGGACGTCCCCGCCCGTCGCTCCGTCCCGCTACAAATTTTTTTACAACCTCGTGACAATATTATGACAAGTGGCTGCGCAGGCAGTGGTAACCTTCGCCCGTTGGGTTCACGGGCCCGAGGGGGCAACTCAAGTCAGTAGGAGGAAACTTATGTATGCCGCCGCAACGTCGCAGCGCGCTTCGTGGTTACTGTTGATGTCGATTTTCTCTATCTCGCTCATCGCCTCTACGCAGGCCGCGGCTCAGCCTGGCACACTCGATCCTACTTTTGGCACAGGGGGAATCGTGACTACGGCTTTCCCGCTTGGCGGTTCGTTTAACGTGGCCACCGGGAACGCAGTCACGATTCAGCCGGATGGAAAAATCCTGGTCTGCGGCGGAGTGCCGGGCAGCGACGATTTCCCCGTCGCAGCGGTCGTTCGTTATAACACGGACGGCAGCCTGGATATGAGTTTCGGAAATGCCGGCATTGCGGTTACGCAGAACATTTC
>JBAUVZ010000053.1:0-2423 GCA_049583505.1 Candidatus Sulfotelmatobacter sp. | reverse complement strand
TGCAACGGCTAGGAATGTTGATGGAGCCGGAGCCGGGGAACGCGCAGGAGGTCGAAGGGATCCTGAATCCGGCTGCCGCACGTGGCCCGGATGGTGAGCTCTACCTGTTCCCGCGGCTGGTTGCGCGTGGGAATTACTCGCGCATTGGCATTGCGCGAGTACGGTTCAATAAAGCCGGCGATCCGGCAGTCGTCGAGCGGCTCGGCATCGCGTTGGAACCGGAAGCTGACTATGAGCGCCGACCCGATGGCGGTGGTGGCTGCGAAGATCCTCGCATCACCTTCGTGGAACCGCTGCAGAGCTACATGATGACTTACACGGCTTTTTCGCCTGAAGGCCCGCGAATTGCACTAGCTTTATCGAAGGACCTGTTCCACTGGAAACGTCTCGGGCTCGCGACTTTTGGTCCTTACCATGGCGTCGAATGCGGCGACGTGGATGACAAAGACGCCAGTCTCTTTCCGGTTGCCATTCCTAACCCATCCGGGCACCCGGAGTTGGCCATCCTGCACCGGCCACTTTTTCCTGGCACTCGTCCGGAGGAGATCGTTCGCCATCCCGCGGTTCGTAAAGTTGATCTCGATCGGGAGAGCATCTGGATTTCCTACTGTGCAATGTCCTTGGAGTCGCGTGAATCGAATCGCCTCGGACGGTTCATGTCTCATCATCGGCTGGCTACTCCAGTGTCACCCTGGGAGCGTCTCAAAATCGGCGGTGGCACTCCGCCAATCCTGACTCGGCACGGCTGGCTGATCGTTTACCACGGCGTCAGCGAAATGGAAAAACCCAGAGACGGCGAACATCAATTGCGTTATTCGGCAGGCGTGATGGTTCTCTCGAAAGAGCATCCGCAAGTCATCCGGTATCGTTCGGTAGAACCGGTGCTGACGCCGACGCTGCCGCAGGAATGCCGCGGGACCGTCGCCCACGTCGTGTTCCCGACCGGCATCGACCGGCGCGACGATATCGGCTTATCGAATCGCTTCGACGTTTATTATGGGATGGCTGACAGCCGGATTGGTGTCGCACGTCTCGACATGCCGGATGTCTTACCGCCGGAAGGGGTCGCAGACTCCCCGGAAGCAAAGGTGTAGTGCGGATGGATTTGTGAATTCACGATGCTTGTATAGCCAATTAAGAAGTGTTTGACAACAATCCGTCTGTGATCACGAGATGCCAAGCCTGGCAAAGACAGGGATCTTCACTCCGTCTAAGATCAATCCGAAAATGATGGCCGCTCCAAACTCACAGGCCAGGACTGAAGCGGGCAGTGGTGCCATCGCAATTCCGCGAATAGCCAAGGTCGAAATAATAATAATGTCGGCGACAGAAGAGGCCACGAGCCAAACCGTGGGGCGCAGTCCCCAGAGGTGGCGACGCCCTCGCAGGGCGTAAATGGTGGCTTGACTGCCATATACGATGGCAACGACAGAAAGCGTTCTCAGGGCTGCGATTCCGAATTGCATTTCGAACTTGCCAACCGCTAGCACGGCTACACAGAACGCTAAAAAGCAGCCTCCCAGGGTAACTCCGGCAATCGTAATCCTGCCGACCTGCCAGGAATTTGGCATCGTTGATGGCCGCACTCTGTCGGTGGTCAACGCCATGGCTAAGAAGTCGCCGGTGATCATCACAATGACCATCAGCATGGGCGTCAAAACCGCGTGTCCGGTCATGACCAAGCCAATTGCCAGCAAAAGCACCTGCACAATCTTTTTGAGGACGGAATTCAGCGTGTAGGTAAGAATGCGCTGAAAGGTGATCCTTCCTTCTTTTACGGCGGCGACGATGCCGCCAAGCCCAGCCTCCGTCAGCACGATACCAGCTGCCGATTTGGCGACATCGGTTGCGGTCGATACGGCAATCCCCATCTGTGCCTGACGCAGCGCGGGTGCATCGTTGGCGCCATCGCCGCACATCCCAACCGTATGCCCGTTCTTCTGGAAGGCCTTGACGAGATCAAATTTTCCTTCGGGAAGAATACTTGCAAATACCGCAAAATCCTCCGGCTTTACGCCATCGGGTACCGGTCCGGGCGGGCAAACAGCCCCATCCAAGCCTACTGCGTGAGCAACGATTGCCGCCGTAGCCGGAGCGTCACCCGTAACCATGACCGTGCGCACGCCCAGGGTCTTCAGTTCCGAAATCAGAGAGATCGAGTCCTTACGGGGCGGGTCACTGAGTGCGATTAGTCCCAAAAGCTTCAGAGATGCCGCAGGGCCGGCTGCTACCGCCAGTACTCTGAAACCTTGCTTCTCAAGTTCGTCGGCCAAACCGGCTGCGCTGGGTGGAGGCGCGGTGAGGCTCGCGACTACTGCGAAGGCCCCCTTCACGATGCGCACTACGCCACCCTTTGCATCGGTTGCTGTTGCTTCGGAAGTTTTCTTGGCCGGGTCGAATGGCACAAACGTGATTAGCTTTGG
>JBAUVZ010000052.1:0-5686 GCA_049583505.1 Candidatus Sulfotelmatobacter sp. | reverse complement strand
GGGACGGCGGTCTATATGTCGCCGGAGCAGGCGCGGAGCGAGGAAATCGACTTCCGCAGCGACCTGTTTTCGTTTGGCGTGGTGATGTACGAAATGTCGACGGGGAAGAAACCGTTCACAGGCAAGAACTCGCTGATGACGCTGGATGCGGTGCTGCATGAGAAGCCGGTCCCGCCGGGGGAATTGAATGCGAAGGTGCCGGTGGAACTGGAAGGCATCATCGGCAAGGCGATGGAGAAGGACCGCAAGGAGCGGTATCAAAGCGCCACCCAGATGAAGGCGGACCTGCACCAGTTAAAGCGGGAGCAGGAATCCGGGCAGGTGAAGAGTGGACTGCACAACGCGAAGCTGCGGGTTGCGAGCAACACGTTTGGCCGGCCGACCGGGAGCCGGTTGCAGTTCTGGCTGCTGCTGGGAACGGCGGCGCTGCTGGTGACCGTCTTGGCGGCGGTGGGGGCTTACTGGGTCAAACACCGGTCGGTGGCAAACCTGGAACAGGCGAATGCGATCGCGGTGCTGCCGCTGCAGAACATGAACGGGGATTTCGCTGTGGATTACCTGCGCTTCGCTCTGGCCGATGAGTTGACCAGCGCGCTGACGTATTCGCGATCGCTGGAGGTGCGGCCTTCGTCGGTGACGCGGAGATTTGTGGAAGTGGACCTGGATCCGCGCAAAGTCGGCCAGGATTTGCATGTGGGCAAGTTGGTGACCGGGCACTTCATACGGCAAGGCGAGCAGTTAACCGTGACGCTGGAAGCGATTGACGTGTCCAATGACCGGTTGCTGTGGCAGGCGAACGTCACCACCGGAGTAAATGATTTGATTTCCCTGAATAACAAACTGACTACACAGGTGCAGCAGGGGCTGTTGCCCGTGCTGGGCGGCGCGGGAGGGGATTTAAGCACGGCGGCGCGTCCGAAGAGTCAGGAAGCCTATGACCTTTATCTGCATAGCCTGGCTCTGCCGCATGATGTCGCGCCAAACAAGGATGCGATCGCGGTGCTGGAACACGTGGTAGGAGAGGATCCGGGCTACGCGCCGGCGTGGGAGGCCCTGGGAATCCGGTACTACTACGATTCCTATTATGGCGGAGGCGGGGAGCAGATGTTCCAGCGCTCGAATGCCGCGTATGAGCGGGCGCTGGCGATTGATCCGAACCGGGTGGCGGCGGCGAGCAATTTAATCACGGCCCGCGTGGAGCGTGGCGATCTGGGCCGGGCTTACGATGCAGCGACGGATCTGGTGCGGCGGAGACCGCAGAGCGCCGATGCGCATTTCGCGCTCGGCTATGTGCTGCGCTATGCAGGCATGCAGGAGCAGGCAGGGCAGGAGTGCATCACTGCACGATCACTGGATCCGGGAAACTTCAATTTCAGGTCGTGTGCGTGGGACTTTCTGGAGATGGGCAAGACGGACCGGGCTATGGATTTCGTTCATCTGGACCCGGGCTCGGAGTTTGCCGCCTGGGTAATGCCGTATCTCCATCTGGCCGAGGGGAATGTGGCGCAGGCACGGGAGAGCGTGAATCATGTGGCGAAGAGTGCGGTCTACCACCGGGAATTGCTGGCGGCGTGCACGGCGGCGCAGCGCCCGGCTGATATGGACCGGATTGTTCGGGAGGCGGAGGCGTCCGTGATGACGGAACTCGACCCCGAGGCGTGGTATCGAATAGGCTCCGTGATGGCGTATTGCGGGCAGAAGGACGCGGCGTTGCGTTTGCTGAAAGCCGCGGTGCAGCAGAATTATTGCGCGTATTCGGCGTTGCTGGAAGATCCGCTGCTGAAGGAGTTGCGCAAGGACACGGCGTTTAATCAAGTGCTGACCGCAGCGAGCGCTTGTCAGGAGGCGCTGAAGCAAGGGCGGCAGTAAACCGGTTCTCGGTTCTCACTTTTTCTGTCCGGAGTTTTCATCTAAGGATTTTGAGAGGAAAGAATTTGCGTCGGAGCGGGGGTAGGCCCCATCCTTGTAGGGTGAAGAACTTTGGATCCATCTACCTTGTCCGGCGCCTGGGGTGGCTTGTCCAACATTTTGTTCCGACCTCGATCGTTCATACCTCTTTCGCATTTCTCCTGGTAGCGCTGCCTGTTTTGCTTTTGGCTTCGCCGCAGCGGACTGGGGAAAGCCCGGTGCGTACGGTTGCGGAGGCACGGGGCACTGGGAATCGTCAGGCGCCTGCGGAGACTTTTCCTCCACTTCCTTATCAGGGCGTTCCTCCCGAACTACCTCAAGACCAAGGGGCCGCGGGCCTGCGGTTGATGCTGCGCAGGCTAGGCACGACCGCGCGGCTGATGCAGACGGTGGCGCATCCGGATGATGAGGATGGCGGGATGCTGACACTGGAATCGCGCGGGCGCGGGGCCAGCGTACTGTTGATGACGCTGAATCGCGGCGAAGGCGGGCAGAACAAGATTGGAAGCAATCTGTCGGACGTGCTGGGAGTGCTGCGGGCGGAAGAACTGCTGGCGTCCGACGAGTACTACGGGGTGCAGGAAAGATTCTCGCGCGTGGCCGATTTTGGGTTCTCCAAGAGTGCGGATGAGACTTTTGCCAAGTGGGGCGGGCACGAGCTGGCGCTGGGAGATATGGTTCGGGTGATCAGGACGTTCCGTCCGGATGTGCTGGTGGCGCGGTTTTCCGGGACCGAGCGGGATGGGCATGGGCACCACCAGGCTTCGAGCATCCTCACGAAAGAGGCGTTTCGGACGGCAGCCGACCCGAAACGTTTCCCCGAGCAGATCGCGCAGGGGCTGGAGCCGTGGCAGGCGAAGAAACTTTACATCGGAAATGTCTGCGGGTTTGGGGCGATGACGTGTCCGGATGCGAACTGGACAGTGAAGCTGAATACCGGTGGGCAGGGCACGGATCTGGGCGGCTCCTACGTGCAGTTTGCAATGCAGGGATTGCGGCATCAGCTCTCGCAGGGATCGGCGAACTGGACGGTCGACCCGGGAGACCGATTTACGTTCTACAAGCTGGTGGATTCGGTAGAGCCCGCGAAGCTGGATAAGGATGGGCACGAAAAGGACTTCTTTGATGGTCTTGATACGACGTTGCCGGGTCTGGCAGGGCGATTGGGAAAGGAAGAAACTAAGCTTCCTCAGTTGCGTCAGGAATTGACGGAGATTGCGAAGAAGATCACCGTGGCCGGTGAGGACGCCAGGGGGAACGACTCATCCGCGGCTGCGGCGCCTCTGATGGGGATTGTGACCGGACTCCAGCGGGCGCGCGAGGAAGTTAGCAAGAGCCCTCTGAGCGTTGCAGCGAAGTCTGATCTGTTGATGCGGCTGGAGGATAAGCGAGATCAAGCTGAAACCGCGCTCAATCAGGCGCTTGATGTGACGCTGGAAGCGACGGTAGTTTCCCGTGCGGGGCCGGAGGGTAAGGCGGTAGAGGAACCCGCGAAAAAAGAAGCGGACGCAACCACCACTGTCTCTCCAGGGCAGGAGTTTCTGGTGGCGGTAGATTTCCATAACGGATCGAAAGACCGGCTGTTTATCGACGGCTTGAAGCTGGAGGTGCCGGAAGGTTGGGGCACGATTTCGGACAAAACGAAACGGGAGGTGATTAGGCCAGGAGACACTGAGCACGTCGTCTTCCGCTTGCGGGTACCTAAGAATACGGCTTACACGCGGCCGTACTGGCATCGCGACGATCCGGAGACGGAGAGCGTGAATCACATTGACGACGAGAAGTATGTGACGCTGCCGTTCCCGCCTCCTACGCTCCGGGCACGGGCGGAGTATTCGGTTGCGGGCGGGAGCGACACCGCGGTGAAGAATGGCATTGGGGCGACCGTGGTGGCGCGGTTTGTAGATGAGGCTGGCAAGGAAAGCGCTCGTCCGGTCGCCGTGGTGCCGGCATTTTCGGTTGCACTGGAGCCGGGGACGCAGGCGATCTCGACGCACAACGGGTCGAACTCGACCGTGACGGTGGGCGTGACCAGCAATCTTAACCGAGCGGCTCGGGGAGTGCTGCGCCTGGAATTGCCTGAGGGTTGGCGCTCGGAGCCAGCGCAGCTTGCCGTGGAATTCATGCGGCGCGGGGATAAGCAGGATTTCGAGTTCAAGGTGTTCCCTGCCGGCTTGCAGGAGGGCCGGGCGAAGATTCGAGCCGTACTGGAAGCGGATGCCGAGAAGTTCAGCGAGGGTTACACGCTGGTGACGCGCGACGATTTGGGCAGCTTCTACTATTACCAGCCCGCAGTGCAGCGGGTGAGCATGGTGGATGTGAGAGTGCCGCATGATTTGAAGGTTGGCTACATCATGGGTGCCGGCGATGATATCCCGACGGTGCTGAAGCAAGTGGGGATGGACGTGACCCTGATTTCGCCGGAGAAACTTGCGAGCGAAGAGTTGAGTCGGTACGGGACGATCGTGCTGGGGATTCGCGCCTATGACACGCAGAAAGATGTCGCGGCGAATAATAAAAAGCTGCTCGATTTTGTTGCTGCCGGCGGAACGCTGCTGGTGCAGTACAACACCGGTGTGGGGGACTTTAACAACGGGCACTTCACACCGTACTCCGCGGAGTTGAGCCGGGCACGGGTTTCGGTGGAGGAGGCGCCGGTGGACATTCTGGCGCCGGAAGATGGAGTGTTTCATTATCCCAATGCGATCACAGCTCGCGATTTTGATGGTTGGGTGCAGGAACGCGGGCTCTACTTCATGGATAAATGGGATGAGCATTTCAAACCGCTGCTGAGCTGCCACGATCCGGGCGAGGACGCGCAGAAGGGTGGGCTGCTGCGGGCGCAGTACGGCAAGGGAACTTATATCTACACGGGATACGCGTTCTTCCGGCAGTTGCCGGCGGGCGTGCCGGGAGCGGTGCGGTTGTATGTAAACCTGCTGAGCGCGGGGCATGAGAAGAAGTAGCCAGTTGCCGGTCGTCAATAATCCAACCGACGCATGGGTTCTCCAGCAAAACCGGATAGCGGTTCACCTGGCCTGATTCGCGGGATGGGCCTCGGGAGCGCTACTGCGCTCAACATGATTGACATGATCGGCGTGGGGCCGTTCATCACCATGCCGCTGGTCTTGAGCGCGATGGGCGGACCGCAGGCCATGCTGGGCTGGGTGGTGGGCGCACTGCTGGCGGTGTGTGACGGGCTGGTATCGGCGGAACTGGGCGCGATGTTTCCGGGGTCGGGCGGATCGTATCGCTACTTGAGCGAGATTTATGGGCCACGCAAATGGGGACGGCTGATCTCGTTTCTGTTTATCTGGCAACTCTCCTTCAGCGCCCCGCTGTCGATTGCCAGTGGATGCATCGGGCTGGCAGGCTACGCGGCCTATTACTGGCCAAGTCTGGAGACGGTTTACGCCGCACACACCGCGGCTCTGAGCATCCCATTCGCGGGGCCACTTCAGGTGAGCTGGATCGTTACGCCGGGGACCGCACTGGCGGTGGCCATCTGCCTCTTCACAGTCTTACTACTTTATCGGCGCATCACGGTGATCGGGCGGCTTTCGAACATATTGTGGCTGGGCGTGATGGGAACGATTGGATGGATCATCTTCGCCGGGCTGACGCACTTCAACGCCGCTCGCGCGTTCGATTTTCCTCCCGGCGCGTTTACGCTTTCGCCCGCATTCTTCACCGGGCTGGGCGGAGCACTTCTGGTGGCCACCTACGACTATTGGGGCTACTACAACGTTTGCTACCTGGGCGATGAAATAAAAGATCC
>JBAUVZ010000051.1:0-17731 GCA_049583505.1 Candidatus Sulfotelmatobacter sp. | reverse complement strand
ATCAAAGTCAAAATCCCCACCCTGCGCAAAGAACGCGCAAGGGTGGGGCACCCGCGTCCAATCGCTAGCGCGAAAAGTCCGGCAACTGAGCCTGGGCGGTTTGGGGTTTATGGCGGGCGGTATGTGCCGGAGACGTTGATGGCGGCGCTGGAGGAGTTGGAGCGGGAGTATGAGAAGGCGAAGCGCGATCCGAAATTTCAGCGGCGGCTGGAGGAGTTACTGCGGACTTATGCGGGGCGTCCTACGGCGCTTTCGTTTGCGCGGCGGCTTACGCAGAAGCTGGGCGGGGCGAAGATTTATTTGAAGCGGGAAGATCTGCTGCATACCGGGGCGCACAAGATCAATAACTGTTTGGGGCAGGCGCTGCTGGTCGAGCGCATGGGCAAGAGACGGGTGATTGCGGAAACTGGCGCGGGGCAGCATGGCGTGGCTACGGCGACGGTTTGCGCGCTGCTCGGGTTTGAGTGCGTGGTGTATATGGGGACCGAGGACATGCGGCGGCAGGAGTTGAACGTATTCCGCATGCGGTTGCTGGGAGCGGAGGTGCGCGGGGTGGAGTCTGGATCGCGAACTTTGAAGGATGCAATCAACGAGGCGATGCGGGACTGGGTTACGAATGTGCGGACTACACATTATTTATTGGGGAGCGTGCTGGGGGCGCATCCGTATCCGACGATGGTTCGGGATTTTCATCGGGTGATTGGGCGGGAGGCGCGGGCGCAGATTTTGAAGGCTGAGGGGAAACTGCCGGCGGCGGTGATTGCTTGTGTGGGTGGGGGATCGAATGCGATCGGGATTTTCACCGAGTTCCTCAAAGATAAGAAAGTTCGGTTGATTGGAGTGGAAGCGGGCGGGCGCGGTGAAGGGCTGGGCGAACATGCGGCGCGGTTTCGGGGAGGATTGCCTGGGGTTTTGCAAGGAACCTATTCTTACGTGCTGCAGGATGCGGCGGGGCAGATCGCGAATACGCATTCGGTCTCGGCAGGGCTGGATTATCCGTCGATTGGGCCTGAGCATGCGGCGTTGCGGGATACGGGAGGGGCGGAGTATGTTGCAGCGTCGGATGCGGAAGCGTTGGAAGCGACCACTTTGCTGGCGCGGACGGAGGGAATTATTCCGGCGCTGGAATCGGCGCACGCCGTGGCCGAAGTGGTGAAGCGCGCGCCTAAGATGAGGAAGTCTGATGTGGTGATCGTTAATGTTTCCGGACGCGGGGATAAAGATATTGGCATCCTGCGAGAGAACTTGAATCTGGATTGACTCATTCTGCTATGCCCTTATCTTTTTATGGGAAGCCGGCACTCGTGGTGTATGTGACTTGCGGGGATCCGGATCTCGCGACCACGCGGGGCGTGGTGCTGGCCGCGATTGGGGCGGGTGCGGATGTAATTGAGCTGGGCGTGCCGTTCAGCGATCCGGTGGCGGATGGTCCGGTGATTCAGCGGGCCAGCGAGCGCGCGTTGAAGCATGGGACATGCCTGGCGCAGGTGTTGACGCTGGCGGCGGAGGTGCGGGAGCATGCTCAGTCCACAGGGCTGATTGTGTTTTCGTATTTGAATCCGATCTTGCGGATGGGGATGGAGAAGTTCTGCATGGTGGCGCGACATGCGGGAGTGGATGGCGTGCTAGTCACGGACTTGCCGGTGGAAGAGGCGGGCCAATATTTGCGGGCGATGAAGGCGCACGATCTGGCGCCAGTGTTTCTGGCGGCGCCGACCAGTCCGGATGAACGCTTGAAGAGGATTGCGGAGGCTTCAAGAGGATTTGTTTATGCGGTGTCGCGGACGGGAGTGACGGGAGCGCGGCAGAAACTGGCAAACGATGCGCAGACATTAGTGCGGCGGTTGCGGCGCGTGACGAAGTTGCCGGTGGCGGTTGGGTTTGGGATTTCGAATGCGGAGCAGTTTGCGGAAGTTGGGAAGTTTGCAGATGCGGTGGTAGTGGGAAGCGCGATTGTGGAGACGATTGAGCGGAATCGAGGACGGGAAGCGGCGGCAGTGGGAGAATTTGTGGGTAAGCTGGTTGGAGGACGTTAGCTAGAAGGTCAAAATCCCCACCCTGCGCGGAAAACGCGCAGAGGTAGGGCACCCAGGTCTTTCATGGATATCGCGGATTGGCGGAAGAAAATTGATGAGCTTGACCGGCGGCTGGTGGAGTTGCTGAGTGAGCGGGCGCGGGCCGCGGTGGAGATTGGGCGGCTGAAGCGAAACACGGATTTGCCGATTTACGAGCCGGAGCGGGAACGGACTGTCTTGGAGAATGTACAGGAGATGAATCGGGGTCCGCTGCCGGGGCGGGATCTGGTGCGGATTTTTGAACGGATCATGGATGTGATGCGGAATATCCAGAAGGAAGGGATTGGCGCCAAGAGGGATGGGGCGAAGGCGGCGGGAACGGAATTGGATTCGGATGTGAATGATTGAGGTGGTGGTCCTCGGTGGTTTATCGCAAGGCGAGCGCGGCGCTGAAGCGCCCTGAGTGGTGGCAGCGGATGTGTTTAGAGAGCGGGGCACTGGTTGTGGATGCGACAGCAGGTTCCTCGCTTCGCTCGGAATGACAAGGAGCAGTTAAGAGCTTAGAGCTAGAAGCTGAGATCTTCTTATGATTGTGGCGATGCAAGAAGTGGCGGATGAGGGGCAGGTGCAGTCGGTGATTGAGCACCTGGTGAAGATGGGGTTTGAGGTGCACCGGTCGACCGGGGCGCGGCAAACTGTGCTGGGCGCGGTGGGAGCGGGGATTGATTTTGACATCCGCAACATCGAGCTGATGCCCGGGGTGCAGGAGGTCCATCGCATCAGTTCGCCTTACAAGCTGGCGGGAAAGAGTTTTCGTCCCGAGGGGACGATCGTGAAGCTGGCGAATGGGATGGGCATTGGCGGGAACGAAGTGGTGGTGATGGCGGGACCGTGTTCGGTGGAATCGCGGGAACAGCTTTTTGCGACGGCGGAAGCGGTAGCCAAGGCGGGTGCGAGAATCTTGCGGGGCGGGGCATTCAAGCCGCGGAGTTCTCCTTATTCTTTTCAGGGGCACGGAGAAGATGCGCTGAAGCTGTTGCGGGAGGCGGGGGAGAAATTCAAGCTGCTGGTAATCAGCGAGGTGATGGAAATTTCGCAGATTCCGATGATGCTGCCTTATGTGGACATACTGCAGGTGGGAGCGCGCAACATGCAGAACTTTAATCTGCTGCGCGAACTGGGGAAGGTGCGCAAGCCGGTGCTGGTGAAGCGCGGAATCGCGGCGACTTTGGAGGAACTGCTGCTGTCGGCGGAATACATTATGGCGGGCGGAAATTATGAGGTGATTTTGTGCGAGCGCGGAATCCGGACTTTTGAGACTTATACGCGGAACACCATGGATATTTCGGCGATTCCGATTATCCACAAGCTGTCACATTTGCCGATGACGGCAGATCCTTCGCATGGAACTGGGAGGCGCGACAAGGTTGCGCCAATGGCGCGGGCTTCGGTGGCGGCGGGGGCGGATGCGCTGCTGATCGAGGTGCACTGCGATCCGAATAACGCGTGGTCGGATGGAGCGCAGTCGCTGTTTCCGGAGCAGTTTGCCAAGCTCATGGATGAGTTGCGGATGATCGCGCCGGCAGTGGGAAGAAAAATTGGGTAATTGGGCAATTTTGTAATTTGTAATTTGAAACAGAGTGCGCAGAGAAGTTCAAATTACCCGATTACAAAACTACCCAATTACTCAATTCTTTTTATGGCGATTCGGCAAATCACGATTATTGGGACGGGGCTGATCGGCGGGTCGTTTGCGCTGGCGCTGCGGAAGCGGAAGTTCGCGGGGATGATTGTGGGGTGCGACCGGGAGTCGGCACTGAAGAAGGCGAAGATGCACGGGGTGATTGAAAAGGGATTTGTCGAACCCGCGGACGCGGTGCGGGGCAGCCAGTTGGTGGTGCTGGCCACTCCGGTGCTGGCGATTGTGGATTTGATTGGACGATTGGGTCCGAGCCTGCCCGCGTCTGCGTTGCTGACGGATGTTGGAAGTACGAAAGTTGCGGTGGTGGAGCGGGCGCTGCAGGTGTTTGGAAAGAATGCGGGAAAGCGATTTCTGGCAGGGCATCCGATGGCGGGGAAGGAGCACAGCGGCGTGGATTATGCGGATGCCGACTTGTTCCAGAATGCGGTTTGGTTCTTGACGCCGCTACCTGGGCAGAGTCTGAATCAAGGACTGTTTGCGGAATTTGCGGGATGGATCGATCAGATTGGGGCGCGCATTGCGATGCTGCCTCCGGAGGATCACGACCGGCTGTGTGCGTGGATCAGCCATCTGCCGCAGATGATATCGACGGCGCTGGCGGCGGCGCTGGTGGAGGAGTTTGGTGAAGAAGCGCCGTTGCTTCCTACAGGTGGGCGGGCGCTGCGGGAGATGACGCGGATTGCGGCGAGTCCGTATTCGATGTGGCGGGACATTGCCATCAGTAACAAGAATAATCTGGAGAATGCCCTGTTCAAGGTGGAGCAACGGCTGGCGCACATCCGGGAGAACCTGGCCACGCGGGCGCTGGCGGAGGAGTTTGAGCAGGCGCATGGGTTGAAGAAGAGTTCCGGCAAGAAGGAGTGAGATTTCGTTTAGAATGCGGACGCTATGAATAAGGTTGTGGGCAGTGCGGAGGAGGCGATTCGGGATGTGACGGACGGCTCGGTCATTATGATCGGGGGGTTTGGGCTGTGCGGGATCCCGGAGAATCTGATTCGCACGCTGGTGCGGAAGGGATCGAAGAATCTGACGACCATCAGCAATAACGCGGGCGTTGATGGGATGGGCAACGGGATGCTGTTGTCGGCGGGGCAGATTCGGCGGCATATCGGGACTTACGTGGGAGAGAACAAACTGCTGGAATCGATGGTGCTGGCGGGGAAAGTGGAGCTTGATCTGGTGCCGCAGGGAACATTTTCGGAGCGGATTCGAGCCGCGGGTGCGGGGATTCCGGCGTTTTTTACGCCTACGGGTGTGGGCACGATTGTGGCAGAAGGAAAAGAGACGCGCGAGTTCGATGGCCGGACTTATGTGATGGAGCGCTGGTTGAAGGCGGATTTTGCATTTGTGAAGGCGTGGAAGGGTGACCGGATGGGGAACCTGGTTTACCGGAAGACGGCGCGGAATTTCAATCCCATCATGGCGACGGCGGCGAAGGTGACGATTGCGGAAGTGGAGCAACTCGTGGAGGTGGGGGAACTGGATGGAGATTTGGTGCATACGCCTTCGGTTTACGTGAAGCGGATTTTTCAGGGAGAGTTGTATGAGCGGCGGATCGAGAAGCGGACGGTGAGGAAGGCGAGTAGCTAGTAGCCAGTACCGAGTACCGAGGGTGCTCCCTGATGAGGGCGGTGAGGTTGATCTGCTAGGGATCCTTCGACTTCGCGGATGGCTCGCTTCGCGATCCATCCGCTACGCTCAGGATGACAGGGTGAAAAATAGTGACGAATAAGCCGGGCAAAGACGTGGAGAAGCGCGAGCGGATTGTTGGCCGGATTGCTCGCGAGTTGCGGGATGGGTTCTATGTGAACCTGGGCATTGGCATGCCTACGCTGGTTGCGAATTGTGTTCCGGCGGGGATGGAAGTTGTTCTTCAATCGGAGAACGGGATGTTGGGGATTGGTCCTTATCCGCTGGAAGGACAGGAAGACGCCGACCTGATCAACGCGGGCAAGGAGACGGTGAGCGAGATGGCGGGGACTTCGTATTTTTCGAGCGCGGATTCGTTTGCCATGATCCGCGGGGGGCATGTTGATTTGAGCGTGCTGGGCGCGATGGAAGTGGATGAGTCCGGGAACCTGGCGAATTGGATGATTCCGGGGAAAATGGTGAAGGGGATGGGCGGAGCGATGGACCTGGTGGCCGGGGCGCGGCGCGTGGTGGTGGCGATGGAGCATACGACTCGGGAAGGTGCTCCGAAGATTTTGACGAAGTGCACGCTGCCCCTGACGGGCGTGAAGGTCGTCGATACGATCGTGACCGAGATGGCATACATCCGGGTTACGGAGCGGGGGTTGGTGCTGGAGGAAGTAGCTCCGGGGTTGACGGCGGAGGATGTGCAGCGGGCGACCGAGGCGAGGCTGGTGGTGAGTGATAGGTTGAAGGTGATGGAGACCTAGCATGCTGGCATCAACGGAAGCAATCAGAATTCATTTTGATTACTCGGCATGGGCAACGGGACGGTTGCTGAATGCCGGGCGCCAGCTTTCTCCGGAGGAACTGGCCCGAGACTTTGGGACGGCAGACAAGAGCATTATAGGCACGCTGGCACATATCTTCGCGGCGGATCGCGTCTGGTTTGCGCGTGTCCAAGGGATGGAACTTGCGGCTTTCGTTACACCTGCGGACTATGATCTGGCCGTATTGGATCGGGAGTGGCCTAAATTGAGTGACCGCTGGAAGAGCTGGGCCGGGTCACTAACCGAAGATTCTATCAATGAACATTGCGACTACAAAGATATGAAAGGCAACCCGCACCGCACTCCGCTGTGGCAGATTTGTTTGCATGTGGTGAACCATGCTACGCACCATCGCGGCCAGGTCTCGGGATTCCTGCGCATGCTGGGGAGGACACCGCCGCCGCTAGACCTGATCTTTTTCTACCGGGAGCAAGCGGCGGCTTCGAGACAACCAATCAAATCCTGAACGGCGCGGCTAACAGGCGAAAATGGGAGCGTGATGGCCAGGTAGATTATCTCGAGAACTCCATGGACGGCTACGCCTACGATGCGGAAGGGGAGCAGCAGTAGCCAGATGAATGGGTAGGCTACGAGCGCCAGCAAAGCCAGGGGCCAGCATAGTACGAACAGGATGCACCACAGGAGGAAAGTGAACATGATGAGACCTCCTTCCTTCTTCCTATTTAATTCTACGTCCATCGCGGGAGGAAAGTTCCAGGGGGCGAGCGCTCGAACTTCCCTGCCGGCAGGATGCTTTTCGCATTTCGTGGGCGAGGACGCCCGCTCCACATAACTCTACTCGTAGCGCAACGCTTCCGCGGGGAGGGTTTTGCCGGCGGACCATGAGGGGTAGAGTGTCGCCACGAAGGAAATTCCTACAGCCACCAGCACTACCCAAAGGCCATCTTTAAGGCGCGGTGCGAAGGGGACGTAGTCGATGGAATAAACCTCAGGGGAGAGAGAGATCAGGTGATAGTGGCCGCCTGCGTAGGAGATTGCATATCCCACCAGAAGGCCGATCGCCGTGCCGATTACGCCAATCAGGACACCCTGTGCAATGAAGATGTTTCGCACCTGTGATTTGCGTGTGCCCATCGACATAAGCACGGCGATGTCTTTGGTTTTTTCCATGACCATCATGATCAGCGAAATCAGAATGTTCAATGCCGCGACGAATACGATCAGGCCGACGGTGACGTAGGTGACCAGTCGCTCCATGTTCAAGGCGTGGAACAGAGCTTTGTTTTGCTCCTTCCAGTTGGTGGTCATGAAGCCGTTGCCGGCTGCGTCTTCGAGTTCGCGGGAAACTTCGTCGGCTTTATAAATATCGTCGACTTTGAACTCGATTACCGAGATGAGATCTCCAAGGCCGAAGAGGCGCTGCGCGTCGGAGAGCCGCGTAAAAGCCCAGGATGAATCGTAATCGTAGAAGCCGGAGTTAAAAATTCCTGCCACCCGGAAGCGAGTGTATTTGGGAACCATGCCGAAGGGGGTCAATTCGCCTTGCGGGCTGGTGACCTCGACAACCGAGCCGACGGTCGCGCCCAGATTGTCGGCCATATCTTTGCCGAGGATGATTGGGGGCATGGCGGCGACGCGGGCACGGATGGCGGCGAGGGAATCGGGAGAGGCTTCGGTAGCTGAGGTTCCGGTCGCTGGCGCTCCCTGGACAGCTGAGGCGGCTCTCCCCACATGATCCTTTTCTGGCTCGGGAGTGGCTTCTTCCAGGGCAGTTGCGGAACCTTCCTTTACGGTGTTGAGCAAATCGCCGACCTTGCGCTCATAGGCTGGGATCATTCCTTTGAGAACTGCGCCGCGGGCGCGGGGTCCGCGGGAGATCAGGACTTGCTCGAAAATTGCGGGAGCGGCGGCGACCACGTGCGGCTGTTTGGAGAGGCGATCTAACAGTGGGGGCCAATCTTTGATGCCGTCGTCGGCCATGCGGAGCAGGCTGACGTGGGAGGTTGATCCGATGAGGCGCTCTTGCAAGTCCTGGCGAAAGCCGTTGTTGATGGCCAGCGCGACGATTAGCGAGGCCACGCCCGCGGCTACTCCGACAATCGAGATGCCGGTGATGATGCCGATGAACGCCTGGCGGCGTTTAGCGCGCAGGTAGCGGGTCGCGATGAAGAGCTCGAAGCGCATGGGGAAGCTGTCAGCCGTCAGCTCTCAGCTTTCAGCCAAGTCGGATTATAGCGTTGTCCGCGGCAGAAGCGCGGGCACCCGCAGTCGATACTGGCGGTATTCTTCTCCGAAGCGGTTCTCGAGTTCTTTGTCTTCCATCGTGATCATTACCGCTCCGGTGACGATCGCGAATGCTGTCAGGACCCAGCAGACTGCGAGGCCTGTGCCCGCGCTCCAGGCCAACATCTCGCAGAGATGGCCTAGATAGACGGGATGGCGCACGTGGGCGCGAATGCCCGTCGTCACAAGGCGCTGCTGGCGATGATCGGGCAAAACTTCCGGCATACCGCCGAGTTGCGCCGGGCTGAAACCGCTGCCGGAAAGCTGGTAGAGGGACAGACCGGTGCAGAATAGGGCCACTGCGGGAATCCAGCACCACCAGCGGTAATAGAGCGTCAGGTCGCGCCAGTGCGCGGTGACCGCGGCCAGGAGCAGCCACATTGCGATCCACGCCGGCAACAGGATTCGATATGGGGAACGGGGCCGGAGCGCCAGTACTCGACGCGGGGATGAATCAGCAGCCAGAAGCTGGGAATGGTCGCATAGATAACGCAGGCGATCCAGCCGGTGGTCCGCAGGGTCTGCACCATACCTGATTTTATTGAGGATCCTGATTTTACTGGGGATGAGGTCGCGCACTTCAGGTGATGCTGCAGAACCCTTCCCGTCCCCGGAAGTTCACCGTCTTTCGTTCCTCGCTCGTGATCTTGCGAAGCTTCCCACAAGCGGCCAACATCCACACAGGGCGTGATGTTATGAAGATCTTGCTGGTCGAAGATTCCTACATTGAACGACACAAGGTGGGCGGCTACTTAGCCGACTGGGGGCTCGACTATCTGGCGGTCGGAAGCGGCACGGAAGCGGTCAAGGTTCTGGAGGGTGCCGAACCTCCTAACATGGCTCTGCTGGATTGGATGCTACCTGGTCTGGATGGAATCGACGTGTGTCGCCGCATCAGAAAACTGGGGACGAGAGCACCGTACATTTACACCGTCATGCTGACAGCTAAGAACCGGAAGCAGGATCTGCTGCTGGCGATGGAGGCAGGCGCGGATGACTACTTGGCCAAGCCCGTGGATCCGTCCGAGTTGCGCGCCCGAATCATGGCGGGGAAGAGAATTCTGGAACTGCAGCAGTCCCTCAGTTTCGCCGCTACTCACGATTTTCTTACGAATCTATTGAACCGCGCCGAAATACTGGCGGCTGTGGAGAAAGAATTTTCGCGGAGCGGACGCGAAGGGAAGCCGGCCACGCTGATCATGGCCGACATCGATCACTTCAAGCGCATCAACGATTCCCTCGGTCACGCCGCAGGCGACGAAGTGTTGAAGGAAGTAGCCCGCAGGTTGAAGATGGACTTGCGCCCCTACGATGTCGTGGGCCGCTACGGTGGCGAAGAATTCATAGTCATTCTGCCCGGCTGCGATCTGACGGCCGGTGTCCGCCGCGCTGATGAGGTTCGTAACCTGGTGGCGAAGGATCCGATCGTTACTCCGTACGGCACGGCTTCCGCCACGGTCAGCATGGGGGTGACCGTGACCTCCGCGGTGCGCGACCACTCGGTCGTGGACCTGCTTCACGAGGCGGATGTCAGCCTGTACGCTGCCAAAAAGAACGGGCGAAACCGCGTAGAGCTTTTCTCCGCCGCTGCCCGGCAGACTGGTGCAGGTCAGAGCTAGGCGGGGCAGAAGCGGCAGAAACCGTCCTTATCACTTCAGTCCTATCATTTCAACTCGTGCACATCTTCCCGGTCTATGGCACATTAGCAGTTCATGCCCGCATCTGAAGACTCCAGAGCTGGACGCATCGCTTTTACACATCCGGACTTCGCACTGTTTCAGATTGCTCGCTTTCTTATTGTGGCCGCCGTCGAAATGCAGGCGGTTGCGGTGGGATGGCAAGTTTACGACATCACCAAGCGCGCGCTCGACCTTGGGCTGGTCGGGCTGGCGCAGTTTCTTCCGGGCATCCTGCTGTTTCTGGTTTCCGGGCACACGTCCGACCGCTTCGATCGCCGCAAGGTCCTGGGCGCTTGCTACGCGGGATACGCGCTCTGTTCGGGCCTCTTGCTCTTTATTGCGGTGCGCGGCGGACATTCAGTCCGGCCCATTTATGCTGTGCTGATCTTGCTGGGCGTAGTGCGCTCGTTCAACGGAACCGCCAGCCGGTCGATTCTGCCGCAACTTGTTCCAGAAGAACATTTCGCCAATGCCGTGGCGTGGAACGCTACCACCTTTCAGGCGGCGACGATTCTTGGGCCATCTCTGGGCGGGATTCTTTACGCGCTTTTCCGAGGGCCGTCTGCGGTGTACGCGGCTGCCATGCTGACTGCAGTGGGCGCGCTGGCTTCCACCTTCCGCATCAGGACGCGGCCGCAGGCGCGGCAGCGCGAGCCCATGACTCTGAAGACTGTCTTTGCGGGACTGCACTTCATCTGGCGCGAGAAGCTAATTCTGGGAGCGATTTCGCTCGACCTGTTTGCCGTGCTGCTGGGCGGAGCAGTTGCTCTGCTTCCAGTTTATGCGCGGGAAATTCTTCACACTGGGCCGTGGGGCCTGGGATTGCTGCGGACCGCACCGGGAGTGGGCGCTGCGGTGATGGCGGTGGCGCTGGCACATCGTCCGCTGCGCGGGCGCGCCGGGCCGACGCTGCTGTGGTCGGTGGCCGGCTTCGGAATCTGCACCATTCTATTCGGAGTCTCGACCAGCCTGGTGCTGTCTCTGATTTCATTGGTCTGCCTCGGCGCGGCTGACATGGTCAGCGTGATCATTCGCGCGACACTGGTGCAGTTACGCACTCCCGATGAAATGCGTGGACGCGTCATGGCGGTAGATATGGTTTTCATCGGGACATCGAATGAACTCGGGCAGTTCGAGTCGGGACTGACCGCGCAATGGTTTGGGACCGTCCCCGCGGTTTTGCTGGGAGGAGTGGGAACTCTGGTGGTGATTGCGCTCTGGGCTTGGGGCTTTCCTGACCTGCGCCGCGCTGGGGTGCTAAGCGGCATGAGGAGCGTGTCAGAAGAGGCCGCCGAGGAAGCGGCGGAGAGAATGCATTAGGGAACGCAGGTTTTCAGGGTACGGTTACTGTCACCGTGGAGGTGGTCCGCCCGTACTGGTTGGTGGAGTAGAGTGTGTAAGTCGTCGTGGTAGTCGGATTCACCGTGACGCTGGTGCCGCGAACGGCGCCTGCTCCGGGTGAGACGATGTTGTAAGTTGCGTTGCTCGTGGTCCAGGCCAGGGTCACGTTTCCGCCGGATGAAACGCTCGACGGGGTCGCAGTGAAGCTACCGATGGTCGGCGCCGCGCCTGTGGGGGCGGTCGAGTTGGTATAGACCGGGTTCATGAGTACAACTTCGAAGGCGGAGGCGGGAACGGTCTTCAGCGAATCGAGATCGGAACCCCAGCGGCTGTCGGGAGCGCCGGTCACAAAGAGCGCGCTTCCGTTGTCAGCCAGAATAAGACCGTATTTCTGCATCGCGGTCAGAATCACCTGCATACTCGTATCGAAGCCAGAAATGTCATAGCTGGATTTCAAGCGCAGGCGCATGCCCATGGGCGGTGCGGTTGAATCACTCGAAGTTGCGGCGTCGTGTGAAGCAGGTGGGGTGAAGGCCGCGCTCGTCTGCGGCAGCGTGAAACGGAAGGCATGCTGAATCTTTCCTGCTGCTACTTCGTCGTAGCGGACCAGGCCGGGAAAGATGGGCAGGCCGGCGGCGTCGGCGGAAGTCCAGGTGTAGGGGCGCTGCTGGGTGTTCGGCGAATCGGGACCGAGTAAATCCCAGACTGCGGTTGAATTCGCGCTCCAGCTTCCATCGGTATTGGGAGTGGAGTTGTACAGCTCATAGAGAAAGCAGTTGCCGTTGTCGAGCACCAGAACGTGCCGGTCTCCCGTGCTCGACGAGCCGCCTTCTATCGGAGCATTCGCAGGCACGGGCATGGGACCGGGATCACTTTCGTCGCCGTAGGCTTCGAGGTTTATATTCACCAGCGACTGGCTGCCGTCTACCACGACGTAGGGAATTCCGTAGGTGGGGTCGGAGCCGAAATCCGGATGTACGTTTACCGATCCGACCCAATTGCTAATGATGCTGGCGGAATTGGGGTCGACCGGAGCCGACGAGACGTCTGTATTCCAGGCGCTGGTACTGGTGAAGGGGACGAATCCCCCGAGGCTCGCGCCCTGACCTGGGTTCATAACACTGCAGGCCAGATCCTGATTGCCCGTTCCGCCGGTCCCGCCGGTTCCACTGGTATCCAGGGACGTGCTTTTGCCTCCGCCACACGCTACCAGCGACAACGCTAAAGCGAGCGCGAGAAGAAAGCGGGACGAGTTGATACGGCGGAGGTTGAAGAACATGACGATGGAATTCTGACAAGAGGAAGGTACGGTTAAAAGAGGCCGTTTGGGCGCACAGTGCGGCGGAATGCGGACATGTACGGACGGGCTTTTGCGAATGGCATACTCGGAAGAAAGGCCAGGTCTCAGGCGCTGACGGTCTGGGCTACGGATGGATGGGCGAGTCCCATCCCTACGCAAACATCTTGGAGTCGAGGCGATAGCTCCAAGCGGGTTCTACTTCACCCGTATGAGAGTCTTGGCGGCGCCCATGTTTTCGTAGCGATCGTAGACGCGCACGACTACCACGTGTTCGGAAGAAGCTCCGCCATCTTTCGCGGTTTCGGGCGTGACCTTGAAGTCGTAGTTCTCGGTCTTGGCGTCGGAGAGCTGGCCGACCGGCTCCACGTACTTCCAGTCGCCGGCGTCCACTGAATATTCCGCGCGCTTGATGGGAGAAAAACCATCCCCGGCACGGAACGTCACGTGAATCTGCCCACCCTCGAGGGACGCTGTCAGATTCTCGATGCGCGGCGGGGTAGTATCCACTTCAAACCGGCGGCTCTCCTTGGATGCCGTCAAGGCCTCACCGGGTGAGTGCGACGGCGCGTCTGAGGCCACCACCTTCACCGTATATCCTCCATCCGGCAGCAGGCTGGCATCGAACGAATATGCCTTGTCGGTGAGATTGTCTTTGAGCAGCAGCCAGCGGGTCTCGCCGTCGCCCCGGTAGTAGAGGGAGTAGACGAGTTGGTCGTCGTTCTCATCGTGTGCACTCCACTTCACTCCGATCGAATCGCGATCGCGCGAACTGGGAGTAGGCGCTTCGAAATGCGATCCCGAAGATCCGCCAAAAGACGATCCGCCGAACGAAGATCCGCCAAAAGACGATCCGCTGGAATCCGATCCCATGGTGTTGCCGGGCATTTTCAGCATGAGCTGATACTTCACGCCCACCTGCACGGTTACGTCGTCGATTTCAGGAGCGGCGTTCTTGGGCAGATAATTCAGAGCGACGCTATCCACGCCGGGCGCCACGGGTCCGGCGTGCAGCACCGCCTTCCACTGGGCATAACGCGCGGCGGGGATTCCGGTTTCCGCGTTCTTCGCCAGGTCGATTTCCTTCCACGGACTCCAGTTGCGGTCGGGATTGTCGACATTGCCACTACGCGCGTAGAGATCCACGCCGCCTGCGCCGCGAAACTCCGCCCGGCCCCAGCGGGAGAAAATCTTGGCGTCGAATACGTCGCTCTCGTATTTGCCCTCGGCTTCGGCGCCCGGTCCCAGCAAAAATACTTTTCCCAGATTGCTGGTCGCCGCATACAAGCCACCGCCGGGAGCCTGGGCAAAACCAGTAACCTGTGAAGCTGTGGCTTTCAGCAGATCGGAAAAATCATCCTGCCCGGTAATGGCGCCGGTGATGGCGAAAATGTGGCCGCGATTACCGGTGCCGGCCAGCAGGCGTCCCTGAGAGTCAAACGCAAGGGCGTAGACGATGTCCTCGTGGGACGTCCAGACTCTTGCCGGGGAACCATCCGGCGCAATGCGGTACACATCGGAGCCGCCGCTTGCTCCGCCTCCCGGGAACGGAAACGGGCCTGCCATCTGTGGCACGTTGGGTGCGGGCGTGATTGCGACGCCTGGAGCTTGAGGGGCCGCGCCTGCCGCAGGCGCGTTGGCGCCCATGCTCAGAAGAGCCGCGGCCATACCAGTTGCGGTGGGCCCACCTCCGCTCCTTTTTTCACCGACCGCTGCCGCGTAAATGTTTCCCGCGTGATCGAGCGCGAGCGCCGTGATTTCTTTCTTGGGCGCGCTGTAGAGCACGAATCCTTCGCCCGCGGGAGAGATGCGATAGATGAGCCCACTGCCATCGGAACCGGCGATTAGATTCTCCTGCGCATCGAAGGCGAGAACGCGAATGTGAGTTTCATCGCTCTTGAAGAAGACCGAATGCTCGCCTTTGGGAGTGATCCGATAGACTTCTCCGTGGTCGCCGGTGGCTACGTAGAGGTTGCCGGCCTTGTCCAGCGCCAGGTCCCAGATATATTTCGTGCCCGGCTCGAAATAGACAGAGGAACTCCAGGTGGGATCGACGGCCGGTTTGGCGGCGTCTTTCTCGTTGTCTTTATCTTTATCTTTACTGTCTTTGTCCTTGACTGAAACAGCTCCCTTGGCTCCGGGAGTGTGTTCGAGCTTGTATACCTTGCCATCGGGAGCGGTTGCGGCATAGATCGCGCCTCCGGGGCCGGTCTGTAGCGCTTGTACCTGGAGTTCTTTGGGTTCGAAAATGACCGTTGCCTTGCCGTCTGGCGTGACGCGGTAGACGCGAGCAGGCGCGCCTGCCGCCACGTACAAGTTGCCGGCATCGTCGGCTGCAATTGCCCAGATATAGGTGGAAGGCGTGGCATACAAGCTCTTGAACGTCGGCGCCAGCTCGAGACCGCCCATGCTGCGAATGGCTACGCCGGTGGCCGTGCCCTTGGTCAGTTCATCAAATTTCGATTGTTCCCAGGTGCGCGTGCCCTCGGCAAATGCGGTTGAAACCAGGTTGGAGATGCCCAAGCTTGTGAGAACGAGACCAGCAAGAAAGACGGGGAAAAGCTTTCGCACACTCGGCAATTTCATACCTCGAAGCGATGTTGTCGGAAGAATATTCAGGTTATCACGCCTGACGGATGGGCAGTTGAGGGCTGGAGCCCGCGCAGCCCGCACGCAGGGCGATTCTCCGTGGTATCGTAAGATTTCATGCGTTCTTCGCGTCAGGATCTGTTGCGCTTGCTGGCCCACAAGTCTTTCCGGCTGGGCGAGTTCAAGCTTTCCTCTGGAGGCACGAGTGACTACTACATCGACTGCCGTACGACCACGCTGGATGCCAAGGGCTCGCGGCTTACTGGCGAAGTGTTTTCCGATGAAATCCGGCAGTGGGGATGGAAGCCGCAAGCGATCGGCGGCCTTACCATGGGGGCCGATCCCATCGTGGTGGCAGTCTCGGTGGTGAGCGGCGAGCTGAACGGTTTTCTGGTGCGCAAGGCCGAAAAGCAGCACGGAACCGGACAGCGCATTGAAGGCTTTCGCGAGAAGGGCGCCCGCGTGGTGATTGTCGACGATGTTTGCACCACAGGCGCTTCCACCGTTCAGGCGATCGAAGCGGCGCGTGAATTTGGATTTCAGGTGGTTGGAGCCATGTGCCTGGTGGAGCGCGAAGAAGCTAAGGGTAGGCCCAGCGTGGAGAAAGCCGCGGCTCCAGCGCCATTCGTTTCCATCTTCACTGCCCGCGATGTTCGCGCTGAACACGTTTCGCAGATGGACGATACCGCGCCCGTAATTTTCGCGGTCGCGGCCACTTGCGAAATCTGCGGTCGGCCGGCAGTGACGAATGTGCCGAGGAATCGCTGTGCGACGCACAGAAAGTGAGTGAGTCGAGATTTTCATGATTCAGACTCTCGAATGGACCAACGACGGCGTACGCTTCATCGACCAGACGAAGCTGCCCACGGAAGAAATCTACGTCACGTGCAAGACTTACGAGCAGGTGGCCGAAGTGATCCGGACAATGGTGGTGCGCGGGGCGCCTGCGATCGGTGTGGCGGCGGCTATGGGCATTGCGCTGGCCGTCAAGAACTCCAAAGCCGAAACCACAGGCGATCTGAAACGCGAGTTCGATCAGGCCTGCGACCTAATCGGCAAGACTCGCCCGACCGCTGTCAATCTCTTCTGGGCGATCCGTCGCATGCAGGAGAAGTTCGAGCGCGTGCGCATTCGCCCCATCGCGCAAATCAAGCAGGACCTCATCGAAGAATCGCAACGCATGCACGCCGAAGACATCGCCGCCAACCAGGCCATGGGTCGCCACGGCGCCACGCTGATGCCGAGCGAAGGCGGAGTGCTGACCCACTGCAATGCGGGCGCGCTGGCTACGGCCGGGTATGGGACTGCGCTTGGCGTGATTCGCGCAGCGGTCCAGCAAGGCAAGAAAATTCACGTCTACGCTGACGAAACCCGGCCGTTTCTGCAAGGCTCGCGGCTTACGGCCTGGGAGCTGATGAAAGACGGCATCCCGACTACGGTGATCTCCGACAATATGGCGGGCGCCATGATGAAGCAAGGCAAGATCGGAGCGGTTGTCGTGGGCGCCGACCGTATCGCGGCCAATGGTGATGTCGCCAATAAGATCGGAACCTACACTGTCGCTGTTCTGGCCAAGGAGCACGGCATCCCATTCTACGTGGCCGCGCCGATTTCGACTGTCGACCTCGCTACTCCGGATGGAAGCACAATTCCTATCGAGCAGCGCAATGTGAAGGAGGTCACTCACATTGCGGGAAAACAGATGGTGCCCGACGGCGTGTTCATTGAGAACCCTGCCTTCGATGTGACTCCGGCGCAGTACGTGACTGCGATCATCACCGAACGAGGCATTGCCCGCACGCCGTTCGGCGAGTCGTTGCGCAAGCTGGCGGGCGCGGAAGTCAAGGTTGGTGTCTAGACATGGTTTGTGGCGTCTGGCGTGGTTGCGGCGAAACGGAAAAGGAGAGTGTCTGTTCCGTGATCGCGCATAGTGGCGCGTGATGGCGGTCACATCGTCGGAGTGAAGCCGCCAAGTACAGTTTTCAGTAGGTGTCACTTTCTGGGTCCATATGGTTCGAACGTGCCATGTGGAGGTCAGGCCCTGCTGTGAGAGGATGGCCCTTCTACAGTTCCAGGCCGAGTCAGAACGCAGCCGGGACGGACTGGACCCTTCGGAGGCGGATTGCATCTAACGGAACAAGCGGTGGAGCAAGAAGCGCTGCTTCGGGTTCAAGGATTAAAGAAGGTTTTCCGGTCCGGCGAATCGGACCTGGTGCTCTTTGAAAATTTGTCGTTTGAGGTGAAGCGCGGCGAGATGCTGGCCATTGTGGGAGAGTCGGGAGCGGGAAAGAGTACCTTGTTGCACATAATCAGCGCTCTTGATCATGCTTCCGCGGGTGACGTATACTGCGCCCAATTGCAACTGAATTCGTTGTCGGCGGACGAAGCGGCGGAGTTCCGGAACC
>JBAUVZ010000050.1:0-10983 GCA_049583505.1 Candidatus Sulfotelmatobacter sp. | reverse complement strand
GAAGGCGCGGACACCTTTGTATTTTTCGAAATAGTTGGCGATGAAGAGCTTGGCCTCGGCGGGTTCGATGCCTAGATTTTGCGAGAGGCCGAAGGCGGAAAGGCCGTAGACTATGCCGAAATTTACTACCTTGGCCTGGCGGCGGTGGTCGGACGTAACCATTAGCGGTGGGACTCCGAAGACTTGCGAGGCGGTGAGGGTGTGGATGTCGTCGCCGCGGCGGTAGGCTTCGACGAGGAGCGGGTCGCGGGAGAAGTGGGCCAGGAGGCGGAGTTCGATCTGCGAATAGTCTGCGGTTAGAAGGACGTGGCCGGGTTCGGCGATGAAGGCGGCGCGGATGCCGCGTCCTAGCTCGGTGCGGATGGGAATGTTTTGCAGATTCGGGTTGGCGGATGAGAGACGTCCGGTGGCCGTGCCAGCTTGGTAGAAAGTGGTGTGCAATCGTCCGGTAGACGAGTTGATTAGCGCGGGCAGGGTGTCGACGTAGGTGGATTTCAGCTTGGTTAGCTGGCGGTAGTCGAGGACTTTTCTGGCGATGGGATGTTCTTCCGCCAGGGCTTCGAGAACATCGACTGCGGTTGATGTAACGCGCCCTCGACCGTATTTGACGGACTTGGGGAGATTCAGGCGATTAAAGAGCACTTCGCCGAGCTGTTTTGGAGAAGCGATATTGAATTCGGTTCCGGCGAGCTCGTGGATTTCTTTCGCTTTGGCGCTGCTCTCACGCTCGAGTTCGGTGGACATTTTCGCTAGCGCGGCGGTGTCGATTTTTACTCCGGCTTGCTCCATGCGGGCGAGAACAGGGACTAGCGGGAGATCGATTTCTTCGTAGAGTTTGGTCAGGCCTACCTGCTTGACGTCTTCGCGCAGGGCCGTTGTGAGCCGGCCGGTTACGTCGGCGGCTTCGGCCAGGTCGGCGCTTAGCTTGAGATTGAACCGGCGGAGGGCTACGTCGGCGAGGCGGTGCGAGGAATACGTTGGGTCGAGCAAGTAGGAGTAGAGCATGGGATCGTGCTGCACGCCTTGCAGATGGATGCCCTGGCGATCTAGCGCGTGAATCGCGGCTTTGTAATCGTGGACTGACTTGGGCGTAGACGTTGTTAGGATTTGACGTAGTTTTGTGGCTGCGCTGGCGGAGTCCAGTTTAACGATGGTGGCCGAACCTGCGGCTGCGGAGATGGCTACGCGGCGGGCGAGCGGCTCGGGGGCGGGCGACGGCGCCTCATCAGTCAACGCGAGCATTCCTGACTGCGGTTCTTCTTCAACTGTTTCTTCGTCGCTTTCGAGAATTGATTCTGCTTGTTCTACCGCGATGGCTATTGCGCCTTCCTGCGCGACGGAGTTGAGGACACTCTCCACATCCGCGGCGGACTGGGCTTCGATGTAGTGAGTTTCGCTGGGTTGAACCTCCGGCAACAATTCCTTTAACAGGGATGTGAATTCCAGTTCGGTGAAGAGCTGGCGGAGGAGATCGAGATCGGGCTGGCCGGCGCGCATGGCTTCAACGTTGAGCTCGACAGGGACGTTGGTGTCGATGGTAGCCATGCTTTTGCTGAAGAGGATGGTGTCGCGATTGTTCTGGAGGGACTCGCGGTAGGTTTTCTTTTCGACTTCGTTGGCGCGGTCGAGAGCCTGCTCGACGCTGCCGAAGCGTTTGATGATTTCTACGGAGCCTTTGTCGCCGATGCCGGGGGCTCCGGGAATGTTGTCGATGGCGTCGCCGCGCAGGGCCATGATATCGATGACGCGCTCGGGAGGGACACCGAGAATTTCTTCGACCTTGGCGGCGTCACAGATCAGATTGTCTTTGGGAGGATTGAGGATGTGAACATCGTCGTTGACGAGCTGCATCATGTCCTTGTCGCTGGAGACTACGTAGACGGGATGCTTGGCGGCTGCGGCTTTGCGGGCGAGAGTACCGATTACGTCATCGGCCTCGAAGCCGGCGAGCTCGAGGATGGGGATGCGATAGGCTTCGAGGGCGCGGCGGATGTAGGGAATCTGCTGGGCAAGATCCTCGGGCATGGCGGCGCGGTTGGCCTTGTAGCCTTTGTATTCGACCTCGGTGAAGGTTTGGGTTTTGATGTCGAACTTGCGGATGGTGGTGATGGCTTCGGCCTGCTGGTCGCGGAAAGTGGGAGCGGCTACGTCGAAGACGGCGGCTAGATAGGCGGGAGAGAAATCGTCGCGCAGTTTGCGGAGCATGTTGACGAAGACGTAGATGGCGGCGGTGGGGAGTCCGGCCTTGGTGGACATGGAGCGCTGCCGGGCCATGGCGTGATAGGCGCGGAAGATGAACGACATGGTGTCGATGAGGAAAATTCGGCCTTGGTCGGCTGATGCCGGGGAAAGCGCTGTGGTGGAGTCAGGTTGCGGAGATTTTGTTCGTGGGGGCAAGGCAGTAGTTTAGCAGCCGGAGTTGCGGAAATCCGTCACTGGAGGTGGCGCACGCTGGCGCCTCGCTGCGCTTGGCTGGACAGGCGAAGACGCCCGTCCCCACATGAGCAATGAAGCTAGAAATCGACGCGGAAATCTGCTTGTACGACTTTCTTCCCGGGGCTGCTGGGATTGTTGCGGAAGACCAGGTAGTACTGCACTGGCCGATCCTGCGTGGCGGGAAGGCCGAAGCTCACGTCCTGATCGTGGGAAGAGTCAACCGAGTAAACCACGTCGGCGGGACGGCCACTGAGGAAGTCAGAATACTGCTGGTCATTCATGAGGAGAAGGTCAATGTCCCCGTCTTCATCGCCGGATTGGAGTCCGGAGTTCCTGGCAAACGAGTGGTAAGACCCGTGCAGTTGCGGACTGGCGGCATGCGGCGGAACTTCGAAAAGAAATTGTGTGGTGGATGTAACAGCAAACGTCTTGTGCACGACAGCGGTGCCGGTGCCTACAGGAGACGGAGCGATGTGGTCGTTCGGATGTGCCTTCCACTGCCGCGTCGGCTCATCTGTCTTCTGCATCGGGTTGACCTTTGCCATCCAGTCCGCGAGCGGGCTCACCACCGGTTCGACAGCTGTGTTCGTTGGGACCGGGTCTTGAACCTCAGGCTGGGATTGTTCGGTGGCCTGCGCCTTCAACGGGAAAGGGTGATTCCGGTAATAAGAAAAGCCCCCTACCAAAGCGGCGCCTACCAGCAGCCATGCCAACGCCCTGTGCACGTGGTTCTCCTCTTGACTCCTTAAACCTAACCCCAGGGAGGCTTTGTGACCAACAGTCTTTCTGGCTGTGGGAGTTACCTTGGTTTCCCGTATTCGGTGGTGTAGTGGAGTTGGATCTCGCCGCAGGTGCCCTGCTCGGCGGAGTAGACGACACAGGTGTCGAAAGGACGGGAATAGACGTGCAGGCTGACGGCGCGCTGATTGAATTCGCGAGGATTTAGGACACGGTGAACGGGCGCGAGCGGGTCGACGGCGCAGGGCTGGGACACATTCATCTCGACGGTGTCGGTGGGCTCGATGGTGGATTTCCCCTTGGCGATGTCTTGATAGATGACGTGGAAATTCTCGACCAGCAAACGGCCGATGGGAACGGCCATCCAGCAGTTCTGGTCGCGGTGGTTGTGGACGGAGCTGATTTGGCCTACTTCCCAGCAGATGGCGACTAACTCGTAGAGAGGAGTTTTGTCGATCAAGTTGCGAGTGTAGTGCTGGCGGTCCCAGGTGAGATAGGGGGCGAGGGAATCGGGGTTTAGAGGATTGTCTTGCAGGAATCTACGGAGTTGCTCGGTCTGATCGAAGGCGGCCTCGGGGAACTTGCGGAGCCGGGCAACGAAATCTTGGATTGGGACGTGGTTTACCGCCGTTGCCATGAGGTGCTCCCGGGAAAGTATAACGCAGCTGGGGCTGGGCGACGGTTCGGGGAACCTTGACCACACGGGGTAGGTCAAAATCATTCCAGGAACATGCAGTCTCCGTAGGAATAGAAGCGGTACCGCTCCTCGACTGCATGTTCGTAGGCAGCCAGAACTTTCTCTCGTCCGCCGAAGGCGCAGACCAGCATGAGCAACGTGGATTGCGGCAGGTGGAAATTGGTTAGCATCGCCTTGACCGCTTTGAATTCGAAGTCTATTTCGGGATCTGGATAGATGAAGAGGTCGGCTGCCGCCGGGCCGGCGACGATGGTTCCTGCGCCGAGGCGGACTGCGTGTTCGAGGGTTCGAACCGTTGTGGTTCCGATGGCGATGACCCGACGCGAAGCGCGGAGGGCCTGGTTTATGGCGGAGGCGGCGCCGGGGGAGATGGAATAGGGTTCGGGATGAAGTTTGTGATCCTCGACGCGGTCGACGCGGACCGGCTGGAAGGTTCCCAGGCCGACATGGAGGGTGATTTCAGCGGTCTCGACTCCGCGCTGGCGGATGCGGTCGAGGATTTCCGGGGTGAAATGAAGGCCTGCGGTAGGAGCGGCGACCGATCCGCGCAGCTGGGCGTAGACGGTTTGATAGCGTTCGCGATCGCGGGAAGAATCCGGACGGGCGATGTAGGGCGGGAGCGGGACGTGGCCGATGCGATCGAGGGTGGCGAAGAAGTCGTCCATGCTCTGAACGGGCTGAAAGCGGATGCGGCGCTCGCCGAATTCGGCGCGGGACAGGACATCGGCTTGAAGTTCTCCGAGATTGCCATTGTGCTCGCCGAAGAACAGTCGTTCACCGACGCCTATTTTGCGGCCGGGGCGAACCAGGCATTCCCAATCGTTGGGATCGGTGGAAAGCTGGCGGGTCAGAAGAACCTCGATGCGGCCGTGGAGGAAATCGCGGGCAGCAGGATTGTGCGGGCCGACCGGGTGAGCGCGGGCGCCTTCGCGGCGGCCATGGAGCCGGGCGGGAAAGACGCGGGTGTTGTTGAAGACCACGAGATCGCCGGGCTGCAACAGGTCTGGGAAATCGCGGAACACGCGGTCGGAGTAGCGGCCGCTGGTTCGCTGCAAGTGCAGCATGCGGGAAGCGTCGCGGTGGGCGAGGGGGTCCTGGGCAATGAGTTCGTCGGGAAGGTGGAAGTGAAAGTCGGAAACCAACACGATGTCAGATTATAGGAGAATGCGGGATGCGGATCGGGCGTAAACCATGGCTGTTAGGCCGTTTTTCGTGGGAAAATTTATTGGTTTTTTCAGGAAAATTTGTTTGTCTGTTTGGGTCAGGTGCGATACTATGCGGGGGCTGTAGCTTTAGCCGCTTTGTTGTCACTCCTCCCCTTGAGAGAGTATTTCCATGTCCGCTGAACAGAAGCACAGGGAACAGATTGTTCGTTACGGGCGCATGCTGCATGAGCGCGGGTTCGTGGCAGCGATGGACGGGAATCTGTCGGTCCGGCTGGATGACGCGCGGATTCTTGTAACGCCCACGTGCGTGAGCAAGGGGGCGATGCGAGCCGGGGATATGGTGATTGTGGACCTGGATGGAAAGCGAGTCGCGGGGCGGCGCAACGTGACCAGTGAGATTGGGATGCACTTGCTGGTGTACCGCACCCGGCCCGACATTCAGGCGATTGTGCATGCGCACCCGCCGACCGCGACGGGATTCGCCGCTGCCGGCATGGCGCTGACCGAGCCGCTGGTTTGCGAAGTGGTGATGGGGCTGGGATGCATTCCGCTGGCGCGTTACGGCACGCCGGGAACTTCGGAACTGGCGAAGACGCTGGAGCCATACGTACCGCATTATGACGCCATTCTGATGTCGAATCACGGCGTGGTCACCTATGGAGACACCATTGAGCACGCCTACATGAAGATGGAAACGGTGGAACACTTTGCCCAGATTGCGCTGGTGACGCACCTTCTGGGGCGGCAGCAGCCGCTGACCGGAGTTGACATCGAGAAGCTGTTGCTGGCACGGACGAAATATTTCGGCGGGAAGATGGCTGCGTCGATGCCGATTGCGATGGTGAGGCCTCCGGAAAAAGTGAGTTAATATCCGCGATCGTTGTAACCAGCAGGGCACGAATTGAGATTCGTGCCCTTTTCCATTTGTGCCGCCGCCTCGCAGTTACTCGCCTCCTATGCGGAAGCGAAATCCGGCACGGAAGTTGACGGGCAGGGCGGGATAGCCCACTACTTCGTTGTAACGGCGGTCGAGAACGTTTTCGATATTGGCATACGCCGTGACGCGGTGGTTGATGGCATACCATCCGCCGAGATCAGCGCGGACGTAGCCGGCGGCATGGTTGATGCCGAAACCGTCGAAGTCATCGTCCGGGCGGCGGCCGACGAAGCTTCCACTCAGGTTCGTGCCCCAGCGGCTGCCGAGATAAGACAACAGCGTGGTGGCGGAATGCTTGGGACGGCGCAGGAGCGGCTGGCCCGGATTGTAGAGCGCATCGATGGGGGCGGGATCGTCAAGAATTTCGGTGGAAGTGTAGGTGTAGGCGGTGGAGAGCAGCAGCCTGCTGCGGAACTTGGCTTGCAGTTCGACTTCCGCGCCTTGGGCAAACGCCTGGTTGACGTTGAAGTATTCGCCGACAAAGGTGGTCGGGTTTACCGTCTCGTAATTGATCTGGTCGTGAAAAAGATTGTTGAAGTAGGTGGCATTGAAGACGTATTTTCCGCGGAAGAAATCCTGCCGAATGCCGGCTTCGAAGGCGCGGACGCGTTCGGGTTTGAGGCCGGGATTCGGGACGGAATAAGGTGGCCCGGCGAAGGTTTCCTCCAGGCGCGGCTCCTTGAATGCGGTGGCGTAAGAAAAGCGCAAGCGCGTTCCCGAAAAAATCTCTCCACCTTTCAGCGCCAGCAAAGTGAGCGCGACCCGGGGTACACCGGTGCTGCCGAAAACGCTGCTGTGGACGAAACGCCCGCCCGCTACGACCGACAGCCTACCCAGCGTGAGTTGTTGTTGCAGGTAGGTATCCTGATTCAAACGCTGGCCGGATGGCGAGGAAGGAAAATCCAGATCCCCGACGACTCCGTTTTCGTTCTCCAGGCGATATCCGAAGGTGGAGTGGGCCCAGGTTCGCTCGGAGTAATCGCCCTGGTATTCAAAGCCCACGCGATTGATGTGATCGTACTCGTGAGCGGGGAAGTCGATCTGGCCGTAAACCGGACTCACGCGCGCAGGATCGCCATTCAGATTTACATCGTTGTAGCGGTAGAGATAATCGAAGACCGTGAAGCGGTGCTGCCAGCCCGAAGGAGCGGCTACGGTAAGCTCGGTGCTGCCGAGCAGGCTGTTGAGCTGCGCCCATTCGCTGGGATCGGGCGGCATCAGAGGATCGCCGTTGAAGCTCCATTCGCCGGGCAGTCCGGTGTGGCTGTTGGAGTGGCGGAAGTGCAGGCGGAGGGAGACTTCGTTGCTCAGCGCAACTCCGGTGTTGACGCCTTCCAGCGAATCAGAATTTGCGTTGTTGATGCCGGCTCCGTTGGTGTTGAATTGATCGCCGAAGAGGGTGTAGTCGAAGCGGCCGCTGGCTCCTGCGACCGACCCATAGCCATTGGCGGTCGAGAAATTCCCGCCGTCGGCGCCGAAGCGGAGTTCGGGGGTGGGCGTCCTACCGGTGCGGGTCCAGACCTGAACTACGCTGGTCATGGCGTCGGAGCCGTAGAGCGTGCTTTGCGCGCCGCGGAGGAATTCCATGCGGCTGGCCTCGGTGAGAGGGAGCGTGCCGAAGTCGAACGTTCCGCCGGGTTCGTTGATGGTGACGCCATCGACAATCACCTTGTTGTAGGTGGAATCGCCGCCGCGCACGAACAGGGAAGACAAGCCGCCGCGTTGGCCGGCGGTGTTCACCACAGCGCCGGGAAGATAGCGGATGGCATCATCGGCGGCCACGGGCCGCATGGTTTCTAGCTGTGCATTCTCCAGAGTGGAAATGCTGGCACCGGTTTCACCGGCTGGCACCAGAGTTCTTGTGGCGGTTACGACTACGGTTTCCGACGCGGTGGCGAGGTGTAGCTGGATGGTGATGACGTCGGGATGAGCGGGGACATCCTCGGTCAGCGCTGCGAAGCCCGGGGCCAGTACTTGAATCTGGTAAGTGCCGCTGGACAGATCGCCGAAGTCGGCGGTTCCCTCGGCGGACGTGTTTGAAATTTTCAGAGCAGTGTCGCTTCCTTTTGGGAACAACGAAACCTGAGCGCCAGAGACGGCGGCGGATTGAGGGTCGATTACTTTTACTTTGAGGTCGGCAGCGGATGCTGCCGCGAGAAGTACGAAGATCAAGAACGAGGCGCGAACTGCCCGCATAACCATCCTCCTTTTCACGCGAAAGGGGTTAAGGTGGACGGTTTACGCCGGTCTCCTGGCTTTGCGAGTGAGGATGCGTCTGGCGGCAATTGGCAGTTAGCAATTGGCCGGCGCGTCCGGATTTTGCAGGCGGCCTTCCCGAGATTGCTCCCAGTGACCGGCTGCGATTTTCTCGCTTACAGTTGCGCGGCAGCGCGGGAATTGCACCCGCTTCCCTGTCTTTGCCACGGGGCAAAGACGCGCAAACCGAAGGATATTTCAAAGAATTGGAAATACTGGCGTGAGAAATTTACCGGGTGGGAGTGGTGGAAGTCAACTGGTGGCTGGTTTGGTAGTGAAGTCAGTTTCCGAATGCCTGTAGAAGCCAGGCCGCCCAATCACCAACCCGCTTTGGCATTTTGAGTGTAATCGCGATTTTGCAATAGTTATGCTGGCTTCATTAGTTCAAAGTGCGCGACGACCAGCGCAATTATTGATGATCAGGCAAGGCTCCGACTGCGAGCAACAAATTAATCACCGCTTTCTCATTTGTCGGTGGTGCAAACGCCCGATGAGCGGATCATGGGTCGCTTCTCAGCGTGCCTTTTCTTGGGTCTAAGAAGTCTTTGGGCGGCATGGCCGCGTGACTTCGCTAAACCGACCGGTGCTCCCGGATTGAAGCCACGTCGTATCCCGTTAATTCACGGTGATCGTTATCGGAAGTATGGCAGACTGACCCCCAGCGGTCGCGGTCACAGTAACGGTGCTATTTCCCGTTGGTGTTCCTGGGTTCGAATTGCTCGAGCTCCCCGATCCCCCGCCGCAAGCCGCACCTAATGCCAACACCAAAACCAGAGGGATGGCGGCAACCATCTTGGCCAACCGCCGATAACACCCCCGCTTGGTGAAGAAGATCATAATCGCTATCAGTCCGGGAAAGACCAGCGAATGTATCTGGCCCATTAGATTGCTATTTGAAGGAAGGTCAAGGCTCGACATGGAGGGCGCTGTGGTTGCGATTTGCAATGTAACCGTGCCCACACCCCCTGAGAAAGTCGGGGTGCCGAAACTGCATGTCGCCTCACTTGGCAATCCGCTGCATGAGAATGAGACTGAGTTCGACGAAAAACCGGCAACTGTCAGCGTGGTCTGTCCAGTAGAACCTGGCGTAGAAATAGTTATGGCGCTAGGATTGGCGGAAAGAATGGGCTGAGCAAGGCTGAATGCTGTGCCGCAGCCATTTGGGGAACCGCAAGAAAGATCGCCTCCATATACTGTTGTTCCGTAGAAGATTCCGTTAGTGGCTTGGACCAGCTGCGCAAAAGGGCCAGAGCCGTCAGTGTTGTCGAAGCTGTACAAGACGGTCAGAGCGCCCGCCGGAGTAACTTTGAAAATCGTGCCGCTTCCGTAGGTGGCTCCATTTGCGGTGTTACCTCCATATCCCGCCGTTCCGTAGAAGTTACCGTCACTGCCCAAACTAAGCCCCGCCCACGGGCCGAAGCCGTCAATGCAGCCCGTCTCGGGCAAAAGCTGTACAGTGTGGTTAGCGTACCGCTCGGAGTGATCTTGAAGACCGTGCCACAATTACCCGGGCACGAGCTGTTGGCTCCGCCAAAATAGGTTGTCCCATAGAAGTTCCCGTCTGTCCCCTGCGCCAGCGCGCTGTAAGGAGTGGTGCCGTCAGAGCAGTTCTGCAGGTTGCAGAAGTTGTAAATCGTGGTTAGCTTACCTGCTGGTGTGATGCTGAAAACTGTGCCGCAGCCTCCGGTGGTAGTGCAATGGCTGCCGCCTCCCCCTTCATTCGTTGTCCCATAAAAGTTTCCGTCGCTGCCCTGAATCAGGGCATCATAAGGGTAAGAACCGTCCGCGCATTTGGTTTCGGGGCAGAAGCTGTAAAGCGTGGTTAGCTTGCCAGTCGGGGTTATCTCGAACACGGTGCCATAGCCGTTTGCTCCGCCGCCATAGGTTGTACCATAGAAGTTCCCGTTCGTGGCTTGAATCAGACCTGCTATAAAGCCCCCGACATAACCGTCACTGCAGTTGGCTAGAGAGCAAAAGCTGTAAAGCGTCGTCAGCTCACCCGCTGGTGTGATGCTGAACACTGTGCCGCAGCCTACGGTGGAGGAGGAACGAGTGGTGCAGTAGTTGCCGGTCCCGCCGCTCGCTGTTATTCCGTAGATGTTTCCGTTGCTCGACTGCACCAGCAGCCTTCCGGGGTAGGCGCCGTCCGCGCAGGCGGCTTGGGAACAAAACTTGTAAAGAACGGTCAAGGCGCCCTCGGGCGTCAGCCTAAAGGCCGTACCGCAGCCAGGGTAGACGCAGTTCGTTCGGGTAAGCCACCCTCTTCTGTCGTCCCGTAGAAGTTTCCGTCGATGCCCTGAATGAGAGACGAGTAGGGATTAGCGCCGTTGGTCCCCTCGAAACTTACCAGACTGGTGAAGGTGGCTTGCCCATACGAGGCAATTGTCGCGGCGGTACAAAATACAAAAATGAAGCTTGCCGTTTTCAATAAGCTAAATTTATTCACACTACCTCGCTTCCGACTGCGCGTCGCGGTGGCTCTGAGTGGTTGGGGAGGGGGCGCTTCGACGATCTTACCTTTGCGAGCCGGCACGAACTGTACTCTGGGAGGATCTGCGAGTCAAGGCGGATGCGGGCGATTTGTGGATGGCCTGTCGAGGGCATCATTCCCGACGATTGTTGCAATCAGGCGTGGGTGTTGAAAAAGTCACTGAGATTAGCAGGTGGAATTCAGCAGAAGCATGTTAGAAGAAAGTGATCCTGCCCATGCTCTGTTGGATTCTCATCGTCGGAGGCCTGCTGATCATGATGGG
>JBAUVZ010000049.1:0-13447 GCA_049583505.1 Candidatus Sulfotelmatobacter sp. | reverse complement strand
GCCACAAGCAAACGCCAGACCGAGCGAGACCAGTTGATTGCCTAGATACGAGCGATTGTTGGGGATGCGCCAGATGCGGTTGAGCGCGACCTCGAGCGGCACGAATATTCCGGTCGAAGTGACCAGCAGGATGATCAGCGATACTACCTGTACCCGCTGGCGTGCGTCCACCATGGCGTTCAGATTGCGGATGACGAAATCCTGACCCGCGGGTAGGTAATCGCGCAGCAGCTCGACCACCACGTCGTACATGACACGCGAGTGAAAAACGCGCCGGATCAGCGTCATCAACAGGACAACAAAAGGAAAGAACGAGAGGATGGAATTCGCAGCGACCGAGAAGGCAAAGGTGTGCACATCGGTGCGCAAAAGATATTTGGCAGTCGAAATCGCCATCCCCGAGAACCGCGGACGGGGCTGCCGCCGCGCGAGGGCCGGTGCGGCCTTTGCGGCCTTCGGAGCCGGAGCTGTGATTTGAGTTGGCACGAGGGCTTCTCTAATCCTATCAAAGGGTTGCGACCATATGAGACTTCTCCCGGGAACCAAGGTCGGGGGTCTGGAGTGCGGCGTTTCTTATACCTTGTTAAAGATTTAGATGTGACCCGTGGTTACTTCCCACTAATTTTTGTTGCGAAACGATTTAATACTGCTTATTATCCTTTGCGCATGACCCGATGAGAGTCGGGGAATGAATCGGTAAGGCAGGTTGATGTCTTGAGCAGGGCGGTAGAAATCAGCGCCGATGGTCCAGGGCTCCGGAAGTTCTCGCCGCATTTCCTTCACGCGTCGTAGAACCGAGGAGTTTTTTGCTTTGGGGCAATTTCTCCGGCACAGAGAGACGCAACCGAGTTTCACTGGTTTTCTCGAGGGGGCGCTCCGTACGCTGGGGGCTACGATGCGAGAAATCCAGGGAACTAATTCTTGATGATCAGGGGAAAGGAGTTTTTCTGTGAGAGAGAAGGGAACAGTGAAGTGGTTCAACGGGGCGAAGGGATATGGATTTATCCAGCGCTCCACGGGAGAGGACGTTTTCGTGCATTTCTCCGCCATTCAGGAGAACGGCTACCGCTCGCTCAACGAGGGTGAGACCGTGGAGTTTGATCTGCTCAAAGGCCCCAAGGGCTTTCAGGCGGGCAACGTCGTCCGCGCTTAGACCTGCTGCTGATATTGCAATAACCAACCCTCCCGCTCCCAGCGGGAGGGTTTTATATTAGCGCGGCCGCCGCGGCAATCCGCATGTACAATACTTCCGCTTCCCAACTCATCGACAAATCGTGGATCGCCCATGCGAATCGCAAGAATCCCCCTTAAGGTTGGTTCCCTGAATCTGGTTGTACTGTGCGGCCTGATCCTGATGGCCGCTTCCTCACCTGACGAGCGAGAAGTCACGGATCCCAAGGCCGTCGCCTCGGCATCGAACTCCGCGGCTGGGCCGGTTCCTATCAGCGAGCTTTACTACACGCGCAGCGTCGCGGGTCCATCCTGGTCACCCGACGGCCGACAGGTCGTTTTCACCACCAATCTGACAGGAAGGATGAACCTTTGGAAGGTGGCGGCCTCGGGAGGTTGGCCCATTCAATTGGCAGAATCCGACGACCGCCAGTTCGACGCGGTATGGTCGCCCGACGGGAAGTGGATCGTCTACGAGCAGGACGCTGGTGGGGGCGAGATCTTCGATCTGTACGCGGTTCCAAGCGACGGCGGTGACGCAGTGAACATCACCAATACTCCAGATGTCTCCGAGACGTACCCCCGCTGGTCGCCTGATGGAAATACGATTGCCATTGCTGCACGGGGCAAAGACTCCTCGAACTACGACATCGAGTTGCTCGACTGGAAGACTCGCCAGGTACGCAAGCTGACGAACGAGCAGACCAAGAATCGGGAGTGGGGTGGACAAGCTTGGAGCCCGGATGGCAAGACAATCTATGCCGATCGCGCCAACGCAGGACATACCGATTCTGATGTGTATCGCATCGATGTCAGCAGCGGCAGCCTGGAGAACCTGACCCCGCACAAAGGAGACATTCTTTATTCGGTCTCCTCCGTGTCGCCCGACGGGAGCACTCTGCTGGTTACATCGAATGAGAAAGGCGGATACGCCAACGTCGCTCTGGTCGATGTCGCCACTAAGAAACTGATCTGGGTCACCGACCTGAAGTGGGAAGCGGGGGCGGGATACTTTTCACCCGACGGCAAGAGTTTCACCTACGTGGTCAACGAAGACGGGCGAAGCGACCTTTACCTGGCCGACTTTCATCCCGCCGATCGCGGACACTTCCACGCCGAGAAGCTGGATCTTCCTATCGGCATCAATTCCGCAGTCGGCGCTCCCACGGCGTATTCTGCTTCGGGGGACCGACTACTACTGTCGCATCAAAGTTCTACCCAGCCCGCCGACTTTTGGGTTTACGATCTGGCCCGGCGGCAGGTAAAGCAGCTGACTTTCTCAGCGCTGGGCGGTTTGAATCCCTCCCGCCTTCCCGCTTCCCAGCTCGTGCACTATCGCACATTCGACGGCAAGATCATCAGCGCTTTTCTGTGGGTGCCTTTCAATCTGAAGCGGGACGGGAGCAATCCGGGAGTGGTTCTGCCGCACGGCGGTCCGACTGGCCAGACGGTGGACTCCTTCAGCAAGACGGCAGTTGCACTGGCCTCCCGCGGGTACGTTTGCATTGCGCCGAATGTCCGCGGCTCGACCGGCTATGGCATGGAATTCCAAAGAGCCAATTACAAAGATCTCGGAAACGGCGATCTTCAAGATGAGGTGTACGCTGCGAAGTTCCTTGCGGCCACTGGCTTTGTGGATCCCCGGAGAATCGGTATCACTGGGGGATCCTACGGCGGATACATGGCGATGATCGCCATCGGCAGAACGCCCGACGTCTGGGCCGCGGCGGTAGAACTGTATGGCATCACCGACTGGCTGACCGAGCAGCAGCACGAAGAACCAACGCTGCAGCAATATGACCAATCGCTCCTTGGAGATCCGGTCAAAGACCGCAAGTCCTACGAAGATGCCTCACCGATCAAGTACTTCAAGGACGCGAAGGCTCCGCTGCTGGTTCTACAAGGCAGCAATGACATTCGCGATCCCAGCGAAGAGGCCGAGCAGGCGGTCACGCTGCTCAAGCAGGCAGGTAAAGTCGTCGATGCTCATTACTACCCGGACGAAGGCCACGGCTTCGCCAAGCGCGAGAACCAGATCGACGCGCTAAAGCGGACAGTGGAGTGGTTTGACCGGTATTTGAAGAAAGGACATTAGCGTTTCTTTTATTCACCGCACTTCCACCGACAGCAAATCGCCGTCGGACAAGCCGCCGGGCTTGTAGTTCACCGAAACTGAGCGGTTATTCCATTCGCAGGAGAAGTTGTCGGCTCCAATGAGCAGCAGCGACTTGTAGTCGGCGGTGCGCAGCTTGAGAACCACTCCGCCAGAGGCCACGGTGAGAACGGCGGCCGGCGACTGCGAACAATCCACGTCCACCAGGCGTCCCTGGAAGAACTTTGCGGGCCGCGTGTCCGCCGTTCCGGATTGTGCCGCCTGTGCCGCGGCGGCGCGCTTGGCTGCGTCCTGCTCCAGCACGTCAAACGGGGAACTCTGCTTGGCGAGTTGCCTGGCCGAAGCCGCGGTCGCAGCCGAGAGGCCATATTTCTGCTCGGTTGCGAGCTGCCCCAGACGTTCACGAGCCGCGGCCGCGACCTGCGGATTGTCGCTGGTCTTTCCCTGTTCGATCAGCCGTTCCAGCAAGGCCCGCGCGGCTTCCCACTTCTTGTCCTCAACGTAGATCTCCGCCAGATGGTAAACGTACTGCTGGTTGCGCGGGCTGAGTTGCATGGCAGCGCGCTCGGCTTGCATAGCCGCCACCGGGCCCCCGCCTTCCATGCGCGCAATTGCCATCAGATCATAGGCGTCAGCGAATTCGGGATACCAGTCGAGCACGGCACGCAGGTCCTGCATCATGTTGGGCAGGCCCTGGATATCGGTGTGCCTGGCTTGCGAGATGCGGTACTTCAGCACGGAAAGGTAGTAGCGGATCCACATATCGCCTTGCTTGAGAGCGGCGGCGTTGCCCAGTTCTTCGGCAGCCGCATCAAACTCACCGCGCTGCAGGTGGTCCCAGGCCAGAGCGCGGTGGGCGATCTCGTTGCCGGCTGCCGTGACAAGAAGACCATTGTCCTTATCGTCTTTCTTTTTCTCTTTTTCTTTATTATCGGCTTTCCTGGCAGCAGCTGGGTCGGGCGCTGTGGCCAGCGCCTGCAATTCCTGCAGGGCAGCGTCATGACGTTCGGGGATTCTAATCTTTAACTCATCCGCTATGGCGTGGGCGTCCGTCTCCGGGAAAACCTTCGATGTGATCACATTGTCGTTCGGCCCCGCGATCTCAGGGAACTGGTAGACCTGTGGTGAAGTGGTTTGGGAGCCCGGTTGCTTGGAAGCGTCGAGCGCCAGAAACAATGGCGTAAGCGAGTGGAAGTAATCCTTCACTGCCCGGTCGAACTGGGCCGGGGTCATGCCGTAAGCCTTCTGAATGGCTTCTTCCACGGGCACGTGCTGGTTCTCGACCAGATCAAAATAGGTTCCCGTCTCCGGGAGTTTTTTTTCGCGGAGAATGTAATGCATCGTCGTCCACGACTGAGCGTAAAAGAGGGTATGGTGAGTGCCTTCGGCGTAGGTGGAGGTGTCTTGCTTGAATGTGAGCAGGTCGGGCAGCGAGAGCCAGCCTTGGCCGCCGACCCGGCCGCCAAGAAGCTCGGTGAGGGACTGCGGTGGATTGCCGACTTCGTGCTGGTTCTGCGGCAGGTCTTTGGTAAAGGCGGAGCGTAGTTCGGGGTCGCCGCCGATTTCGTACTTCGAGTCGTCCAGGCGGATGGAGCCGAAGTATTCGGCCAGGCCCTCGTCGAACCATCCCGGTGCCGGAGGATAGTTGTAATTCAGCAGCAGGTGGGCGAAGTCGTGGGCAACGGCGCGCCAGGACTCCTCCTCGAACAAGTTCAGCACGATGAAGTTTTGGTCTTCGCCGGGCAGGAAGAAGCCGGGAACGTCGATGGGCTGACCCTGCCGTAGCGGCGCGCTCTGGTAGTAGCTTTTGTCATTCTTGAAGGCGAGAATGGTCAGTGGCACGGGCTCGTTGAGGCGCTCCTTCATCAGCAGGGTGGCGAAGACAGCCCGCATCTGCTCAAAGCGCAGAGCGACTTCCTTGCCTTTCTTCTCGCCGGCGTCGGTGATGACTGTGTAGTGCGCGGAATGGATCTCGAGCCACGGCGACTGCTCGGCCGCGGGGGCCGAAGTAGACAGAAGAACGCCCAGAACCATCGCCGGAAGCAATGAAATCGGGATGGGACGAGTGCGGGCCATGCTCATGCCGCCGGGGAAGAGGACAACTACTGCGGAAATGCTAACACGGCGGGCTTCCAGATGGCGGGCAGAACAGCCGATCCGACGAAGTGGCTTCTAGTCGCCGCTGGCGGGGTGCTGCGTGGGGACGAGAATCAGGCGCGGACGCTCCTCCGCGGGGCGAGGTTGCTGCTGTGAGGCACGGCCAAAGGTATGCAGGATGCCAATGACTGCTGTATAAGCCGCCAAAACGCCAATTCCAACGGAGGCGACCACCGTGAGGCAGAGAATCAGAGGCATGAAGAGCGAAATCAAGATCAACCACCCTGTCCAGAGTTAAATGTCAAATTGCCGCAGCCGGGGGCGCATCTCAATCTCGCTAAGTGCGGCTTTTTCAATCTACCTACGTTGACGCCCGCCGCTATTGACGACTAAGATACGGAGTAAAGCTGTGCATTCCTAATGTCGAACATGTCTGTAGACCTGTCGACATTACGGAAGGGCAATCGACCCCAAACTAGATGGCCATTACCAAGATTTCGGTGCGCGGGGCGCGCCAGCATAACCTCAAAAACATCGACGTTGAGATTCCGCGCAACACGCTCACCGTGGTGACCGGGCTGAGCGGGTCGGGCAAGTCCTCTCTCGCCTTCGACACAATTTACGCAGAGGGGCAGCGCCGCTACGTGGAGACCCTCTCGACTTACGCACGCCAGTTCCTGGACCAGATGGAGCGTCCGGATGTGGATGCAATTGATGGACTTAGCCCGTCTATCTCGATCGAGCAGAAGACCACCAGCCGCAGCCCGCGCTCGACTGTGGGCACGATCACCGAGATCTACGACTATCTTCGCCTGCTGTTCGCTTCCATCGGGGTGCCGCATTGTCCCAAGTGTGGCCGGCCGATCAGCCGCCAGTCGGCAGAGCAGATCGTGCAGCGGGTGATGCTTCTCACGCCTGAGGACCGTGTAATGGTGCTGGCCCCGATCGTTCGTGGCCGCAAGGGTGAATTCAAGAAAGAGATGGAGACCCTGCTCAAGCACGGCTACGAGCGGGCGCGCGTCGACGGCGAACTGGTGAATCTGGATGACGACCTCAATCTCGACAAGCGGAAGAATCACACCATCGAAGTTGTGATCGACCGTCTGCTGGTCAAGCCGGGGATCGAGCATCGCCTGGAAATGTCGGTGGGGCTGGCGATGAAGCTGGCGGGCGGCCTGGTGCAAGTGGCTGTGGTCGGCGGCGAGGAGCAACTCTATTCGGAGAAGCTGGCGTGTCCGGATTGCGGCATCAGCGTGCCGCAACTGGAGCCGCGGTCGTTTTCCTTCAACAGCATGTACGGAGCTTGTCCCGAGTGCCACGGCCTCGGCAGCCGCTACGATTTCGATCCGGCTAAGGTGATCACCGACTTGTCGAAGCCGCTGCTGGAGGGCGGCCTGGGGCCGGGTTCGGCGTCCCAAGGGCTGATTCACAGTTTGCAGGTCGTGGCGGCGGCGCACGGCATCGATCTGAACAAGCCGTTTGAGAAATTTCCCGAGCAGATTCAGGACCTGCTATTGAACGGCGAGTCGGGCCGCGGTAAGACGGGATTTCGGGGAATCTTCGGATACTTGAAGCAGAATCTTGAGGAGTCCACTTCAGAGGGCTACCGCGACTGGCTGATGGATCACATGTCGGCGACGGAATGCCCCGCGTGCCAGGGCAAGCGCCTGCGGCCGGAGAGTCTCGCGGTAAAGGTAAACCGCATGTCGATTGCCGAATTCACGGCGCTGCCGATCTCGCGGGCGCTCGAAGTCGCACAGAGCATCAAACTGGCGGGGCGCGAGGCGGCGATCGCAGGCCGTGTCATGCACGAAGTAGTCGAGCGCCTGCAATTCTTGAATGCAGTGGGGTTGAACTACATTTCGCTCGACCGATCGGCGGCTACGCTTTCGGGCGGCGAAGGCCAGCGCATCCGTTTGGCGACACAGATCGGTTCGAAGTTGCGTGGCGTGCTCTACGTGCTGGACGAGCCTTCGATTGGTCTTCATCATCGCGACAACGGCCGGTTGCTGACGGCGCTCGAAAATCTGCGCGACCTGGGAAATACCGTGCTCGTCGTAGAGCACGATGAAGAAACCATCCGCCGCGCGGATTACGTGATCGATCTCGGCCCCGGCGCCGGACGCCATGGCGGAGGCCTGGTAGCCCACGGAACTCCAGAAGAAATCATGCGCGAGCCGAATTCGCTGACCGGAGCCTACATCTCCGGCAGAGTGCAGATCGAGATGCGTGCCGAGCGCCGGCAGAAGAATGGCGCGGCGTTGACGATTCTGGGCGCGAAAGAGAACAATCTCAAGAATCTTGATGTAACTTTCCCGCTCGGCGTGATGACAGTCGTGACGGGAGTTTCCGGCTCCGGCAAGTCGACGCTGGTCAACGACATTCTTTACCGCGCCCTGGCCCGCCAGCTTTACCGATCGCGCGAGAAGGCCGGCGAGCATAAGGCAATTGCGGGCGCGGAGAACATCGACAAAGTCATTCGCATCGACCAATCGCCCATCGGACGCACGCCGCGCTCGAATCCGGCAACCTACACCGGCGTCTTCACACAGATTCGCGATCTCTACGCCATGCTGCCGGAGTCACGCGAGCGCGGCTACAAGCCCGGACGGTTTTCCTTCAACGTTTCCGGGGGCCGTTGCGAGGCCTGCCAGGGCGAAGGCCAGCGCCGCATCGAGATGAATTTTCTGCCGGATGTGTATGTGCTGTGCGAGCTCTGCGGCGGACGCCGCTACAATCGCGAAACTCTGGCTGTGAAATACAACGGCAACTCCATCGCCGACCTTCTGGAGATGCCGGTTTCCGACGCGCTGCCGATTCTCGAAAACATCCCGCAAGTGAAGCAGAAGCTGCAAACGCTGGTCGACGTCGGCCTCGGCTACATTCATCTCGGTCAATCTGCGGTCACACTCTCCGGCGGCGAAGCCCAGCGCATCAAGCTGGCCCGCGAGTTGAGCAAGCGGCAAACGGGCAAGACTCTTTATCTGCTCGATGAGCCCACTACCGGCCTGCACTTCGACGACGTAAAGAAGCTGCTCGACGTGCTCCACCGGCTGACCGACCTGGGCAATTCCATTATCATCATCGAACACAATCTGGACGTGATCCGTAATGCCGACTGGATCATCGACCTCGGCCCCGAAGGCGGCGAAGAAGGCGGCCGCATCGTAGCCCAGGGCACGCCGGAACAGGTGGCACGAGTGAAGAAGTCGTATACCGGGCAGGCGTTGACGGGATATTTTGCGGGGAACGGGAAGCGGAGCGCGTAGGTGGTCGCCAGATTTCTCCAAACATCGTAATCTGCTATGTGTTGGTTTTCCATTGAGGGAAGGATCTCTTGTCATCACCCGAAAACCCGCAGTTTGATCCGAGGCCGCTGCACAGCGAGCCGCAGACGTCAGTCCCGCTGGTTGTCGAAACTTTTCCGCCGGCCGCGTTTGCACCTGAAGCGCCCGCTCCGAAAGCCGGAGAGAATCCCGTCTGGACCGGATGGGATGTGCTCCAAATCGCCGGGCTCACCCTGCTCACGCTTTTTATCGTACAACTCCTCATCGTCCTGGGCGCGCAGCGGTTCGCCTATCCGCACGAGAGTTGGTTCGAAGTGGCGCAGAAGCCAGTGCTGGCGCTGCTTGCCCAACTCCTCACTTATGTCGCCGTGGCGCTCTACATGATTCTGCTGGTCGAGGGGAAATACCACACGCACTTCTGGCAGGCCATTCGGTGGAATTGGCCGGGGATCGCCGGAATGAGCCTCGTGGGCCTGGGAGTTCTCATGCTCGGGCTCGACCTTCTGGGGCGATTTCTGCCCATGCCGAAAGAGACGCCGTTCGATCAATTCTTTGCCCGGCCGTCCGATGCCTATCTCACCGTGGCCTTCGCCGTTAGCCTCGGGCCTTTGATGGAAGAACTCTTCTTTCGCGGATTCCTTTATCCCGTGGTGGCGCGGCGCCTGGGAGGAGTTTGGGGAATCCTCCTTACCGCACTGCCCTTCGGCCTGATCCACTTTTTTCAGTATGGGCGTTCCTGGGGAGCGGTGCTGATCATTTTCCTGGTCGGTGTGGTGCTCACCACGGTGCGGGCGGTGACCAAGTCCGTGGCCTCAAGCTTCCTGGCCCACGTGGGCTACAACGGAACGCTGATGGTGCTGGCAGCGCTACAGACGGACGGCTTCCAGCACATGGATAAAGCAGGGGTGCTGTTGGGCTGGCTAAGATTTGTAACTAGGTACTCAGTACTCACTTCACTGTAATCGTCAGCAACTGCAGTCCCGACACCACATAATCCAGCGGAGCGGTTGCCGTTTCATCCACATTCGATTCGCCCGAGACCACCATTTCCTGGTTGCCGCGCATGCCGTCCATCACATTCATGATCGAGATGGGCAAAGTCGGCATCACTTTGTCGCCGACGCGGGCTTCCGGGTCAGCTTCCAGCAGCGAGACGTAGAGGCGGTTGTTCGAGTGCTCTTTGTTGAGCAGAGCGATGGTGGAAGCGAGATCAAGCTTGCGGCCGAAGGCCGGATTGGCGTGTCCGATGCGGTCGAGGGTCTCGCCGTCGCTCACCAGGATGCGCAAAGTCCCCTTGCTTGCTGAGGTGGGAATCTTCACCGGAATCTGCCGCACGATGCGCTCGCCGCGGTACGGAGCGAGCACAGTTTCGAGCGTAATGTTGTCGCCGGGGCGGGCCTCGGTCACGTCGGTGCGGGCGCTCTCCAGACGAGCCCAGCGGCGCTCGCGAACCAGATCGAAATCCAGCTTCACGCCCGCGATGTCCGGAGCATTATAGGGATTGTCGTAAATGCGGCCGAAACGCTCGCCGAGCGAAAGTGCTGCCTGCATGGCCGCGGGCTGCCCGTTCTCCGCCGGAGCGAACATGTTGCGCATCGTGACTTCAGGGAATCCCTTTACCCCGATGCTGCCGGCAAGCCGGTAAGTAATCTCTTCTCCGAACTCGTTCACGCCGTGCAGCGCATTGAATACTGTCACCATCAGCGCCACCGGCGTCAGCCGCGCGTTGTTCAGCACTTCGTAGTGAAATTGCTTCACTCCAGTGCCACTGTGGATGCTGAGCGTAACTGGAATCATCTCCGGCTGCCGGTCGAACACGCCCATGATGCCGGTATGACGATCCTGGACGAAGGTTCCCACCGGCTCGGTAGTGTTCACAATCTTGAAAGCGTTGAGCGGCGAGGCCAGCGTGGCCAGAACCTCGGCCTTGTTCATGGGCAGGTCGACGGAGCCGAACTGAAGCAGGGGATGTCCGCAAGCCAGCAGCCGCTGCGCATCTACGTAGGTCACGCTGCAGGTGGCCTCGATATCCATGTCGCCGCGCACCAGCACTGCGCTCACCGCAGAGCCGGCTTCCAGCGGCTCCGGCTGTTTGTCGTCGCTCACCGATCCCGCCCCCATCACGGGGACGATTCCAGCCGAGGCGAACTGCCCCGCGAAAAGATGAATCGCCTGCTCGGAGAATCCGTTGAAGACCAGAGGAGTCTCGATCGGTTTCAGGTAATTCGCAAAATCTTTCGCCTCGGAATCCAGAACGGAAGCCGGCGGCGGGGAACTCTCCCCAGGCGCGGCAGTCTTGCCGGCAACCGCATTCACTGAGGGCTTGACCAGAGAGGTCTCTTCCGCGGGTGAGCGATCGAGCGCGCTGATCTCCAGCATATCGGCGATCGGAGTTACGCCGGCAATCGGTTCCTTCGAGAATTCTCCGATGCGGAAGGCGAGTGCCCCGGCGAGCTTGTCATCGAGATAAACCGGACTGCCGCTCATTCCCGCGACCACGCCCGTGTATTCCACCTTCTGTCCGTGGAGTCGCACCAGAATAATGTCGCCCTTGGGTCCGTTGACGTTGTGCAGCACGCCGAGCACTTCCACTTCCATGGCTTCGGGCTTCACCCCTTCAAACACCGTGTAGGAGACCCCGCGCATGCCAGCGTGGATCTGGCTAACGGTAATGATTTGAGGATTTTGCCCGGTTTGGGCGGAACCGGTCTGAGCAGACGCAGAAGAGGAAAAAGACAGCCAAGCAGCAACGACAACGACGAATAGCGCGCAACCCAATTTCTTCATGAACCGTGCCCGGAAGGACTATGTCAGCCCTGCCTTATTCGTATTAGACTCCGCCAGATTGTAAGTCGTTGCCAGGAGGGGAATATCGGGAGCCGGGCAAAACATCCCAATGGCGAATCCCTGCGTCTATACTAACATAGGGTGTTTCGCTCCCCTAGAGCCTTTATCCCCAGGGGTTTCTTATGTTTGTCGATTCGCTGATTACGAACCAACACTTCCGTTTCCAGAATTCAATCCGGCTGATGTTGACCCTGACGGTCTCGCTGGTCGTGCTTTGCAGCGTCACTCCGGTCATTGCTCAGGATCAATCCCCGGCCCCGCCGCAAGACAATACGCAGAACAACGGCAAGCCTAAGCAAGACGTTCCACCCGAGGCCGGCGGGCCCACCGACAGCGTCGGCCCCTATGCCATCCCCAAGAAAAATCCAGACGAAGCTCCCCCGCCGCCTCCGCCGCCCGCTTCGCCCGCCAAAAACGAAGGCATGCCCGACTATTCCATCAAGGTCAACGTGCCCCTCGTGAATGTCGATGTCATGGTAACTACCAAAAGCGGGCAGTTTGTCCCCGGCCTGAAAAAGGACAATTTCCGGCTGTTTGAAGATGGAGCGCAGCAGCAGATCTCCAGCTTTAACGTTTCGAAAGCGCCCATCACCGCCGTGCTGCTGGTGGAATTCGCGGCCACTCGCTACAGTTTCATGCTTGACGCTCTAAGGGCCTCCTATGCATTTGCCAACACGCTCACCAAAGAGGACTGGATCGCGGTTTCCTACTACGACATGCAGCCGCACATTTTGGTGGATTTTACCCAGGACAAGAGAGCGGTTTACGGTGCGTTAAACCAATTGCGCATTCCCGGATTCTCCGAGACCAATCTGTTCGACGCTTTGTATGACACCCTGGATCGTCTGGACCGGGTGGAAGGCAAGAAATACATCATTCTGATTACCACCGGATTTGACAGCTTCAGCAAATTGACGCTGGATAAGATCACCAAGAAGGTCAAGGACACGAAGGACGTGACCATTTTCCCAATCAGCGTGGGGCAGATCGCCCGGATAATGGGTTATGCCGGGAACCGCGGCGCGGGCATTCATGCCAGCGAAATGGATTACCTTCAGGCCGATAATGAACTGAAAACCTTTGCCGCCATCACTGGAGGCCGCGCCTACTTCCCGCGTTTTCAGGCGGAATATGGCGAGGACTTTCAGGATATTGGCAACGACATCCGCAACCAGTATTCGCTGTCTTATCATCCCACCAACAGCAAGCTCGACGGCACCTACCGCAAGCTGAAGGTTGAGGTACTGGCGCCAGACGGCGGCCCCTTGAAGGTGAAGGACCAGAAGGGCAAAGACCAGAAAATTGACGTTGTCTCTCGCGACGGCTACACCGCCAAGCATACGGTGGACTAGCGAGAACCAAGTACCCAGTACCTAGTATCGACTCGGTTTTCTGGGTACTAGGTACTGACTACTGATTCAGTGCCCATGAAACAAGGCGTCCAGCAGGAACACAACTCCCGCTCCAACGAAGACCAATAAAGCCATTCTCGGGCCCGGTTCTCTGTTAACCTCCGGAACCAAATCCGAAGCCGCAACATAGATCGTGACCCCAGCCGCCAGCGGCAATCCGGCGTCCACGTGTTGGCGGAAGATTGCCATGGTCAGAACCCCGGCCAGCGTTGCCCCGCCCAGGATCACAGACGCGCCCCACGCCGTGGCCCGGCTGCGTCCGCTGGCCAGCATCACGGAACTCACCGTGAAGCCTTCGGGAATCTTGTGCAGGAAGACGGCAAAAAAGATGATCCAGCCCAGAGCGTTCGATACCAGAAATCCCGAAGCGATGGCGATGCCGTCAAAAAAAGTATGGATGATCAGGCCGAGCAGCACCGAGTATCCCTTGTGGGAATGCATGAACTCATCTTTGTGCGTCTCCTCGCCAAAGTGAAAGTGCGGCGTGACTGTGTGCTCGAAGAAGTGAATGATGAGATAGC
>JBAUVZ010000048.1:0-5070 GCA_049583505.1 Candidatus Sulfotelmatobacter sp. | reverse complement strand
TTCTAGAACCGTGCGCCGAGGGCGAAAATGAAGGTATGATGCAGCGATCCGACACCGGATCGCCACCATAAAATTGGCACGATCTATTAGGGACGGGTACAAGAAAAAACCCTCGTCGACGCGCGATTACATTGTATAATCGCCGTCGTTTAAGTTTCGGTTCATCCCCCCGCTCGATCACCCAATAGTCCGGATGGAGAACAGCCTGTGTCTTCACACACGTACAGCGTCGTTATTCCTGCTTACAATGAGAGTGCGCGCATCGGTGCGACCTTGGAAAAAGTCTTGAAATACCTCACCGACCAAGACTGGACCGCCGAAGTCATCGTTGTGAATGACGGGTCAAAGGACGATACCGCGGAGATTGTTCGTCGTTACGCCTCGACGGACCGACGATTGCGCCTGCTGGAGAATCCGGGAAATCGGGGAAAAGGTTATAGCGTGCGGACAGGAATGCTGCGCGCCGTTGGTGATCTACTTTTGTTTAGCGACGCTGACCTGTCTTCTCCCATTGAGGAGGCAGCCAAACTCTTCGAAGCAATCGGAAAGGGAGCTGATATAGCCATTGGCTCGCGATGGTTGCGAAGCGAACTGCAAACGCAGCCGCAATCACGGCCGCGGCAACTGTTGGGACGCGCTTTCAACCTGGTACCCCGCCTGGTTTTGGGCCTGAATTACAAAGACACGCAGTGTGGATTCAAGGCATTCACGCGTGGGGCTGCTCAACTGGTTTTTCCGAAGCAAAGGATCGAAGGCTGGGGGTTTGATCCTGAACTCCTGTTCCTAGCGAAAAATAACGGCTTGAAAGTCGCGGAAGTACCCGTAACCTGGGCACACTCCCAGGGAACACGCATCCGTCCGCTGAGGGACGGCACAGCGATGGTGACAGAAATGTTCAAGATCCGGGGTTATGCGTTGACAGGAAAATACGCCAAAACAGCAGTCTTGCGACCGAGAGTTCGTCCCCAGGGTCTCTGAGATTGGCCGATCGGGCCGAGCTCCGGTTTTGCGCTAACTTAAATCTTGTGGCTAACTGCATCTGAGCTCCCTGCGTCGACCCCCATTACAAAATTTCACAGAAATGAGGGTCAGACCACTCTCGCCAATGCAAGGTGAAAATCTTTTTGCCTCCACCTTCGTGCCATTGTACCTCGACGGTCCGCGCGGTAAATTCCCATTAACTGGAAAGTCTAAGCGCGCCCTCTTAGCTCCGGAGAATCCTATGCGCTATCTGGCCAAGAATTTCAGCGTAAAAACTCTGACTTTACAATTAATCTTTGTCGCTATCATCGCGGTGTCCATCGCAGGTGTAGCCCGGCATTCGCCGCTTCTCGAGTGGTCCGCCCTCATTGCCATCTTCGTTTTGCTCGTTGCAGACCCTCTAGCTAGCCATGATAAGGTCGGTGCCACGCCAAGTACCGCCGGAGTGAAGGATTCCGCAGTCAGCAGAAGAATCTTCACTCCGAATAAAACATCTGAGAGCATCGCTGACTCCGTAGCCCTGATCAATTCCCAGGTGTAGCCTTCGCCCTGGGCTGCGCGTGGCGATGCAGCGAGGCTCGCCGCCTTCGTCGTGGCTTGTGACGAAGCGTCAGGCCTTCCTTCCGGTACAGCCGATACACCAGCTTCTTCCCGACGTTCCAGCCCTCGCGATTCAGCAGCACCCGGATCTTCCGGTAGCCGTAACGAACCCGAGTTTGGGCAATCTCGCGAATTCCGCAGCCGCAAAGCCGTCCTCGGCTCCTGCCGGCTTTCATAGCGGAACGTCGAGACTGCCATGCAATCTACCCCGCGTGTTTCATGGTCTGGGCGGGTACAGGAAGCAATCTTCGGCATCGAGTGAACTCGATACGTTCCCTTGCCAGCCTGCGACGGCACAAACCATATTCCAGCTTTTTGGCTGATTGTCCGGGTTGCAGCCAGTTCCATTCCGCGCTGCTCTCTCAGGTCCATAAACAACCTCGCTTACCTGAGCCATATATTACTAGGTAGGTATATATCTGTCAATCTCACAATGCACCTTGACAATATATTATTCTCTGGTATATTACGAGCATGGCACTGGTTACCCTCAAGAAAAAAGGGTATAAATGCAATCGCTGCTTCCATGAATGGGAGCCGCGAAAAAGTACGGTCGGCGAGCCGGGGGTCTGCCCTTCCTGCAAGTCTCCGTACTGGAACAAGCCGCGCAAATACAAGCTCAAGGCGCGGTAGTCTCGATCTTTCAAAAAAGTTTGGCGGAGAGAGCGGGATTCGAACCCGCGGATCGCTTCTACGTCCCGAAGACTCGTCGCGATCGATGGCTTTGCAGGCCACCGCAATAAACCGCTCTGCCATCTCTCCGTCGAAGGGCGCAGGTGAGAACCTAGCGGCGCAAACGTCTATTTCTCACCTGCGCAGCACAACTTCTAGCCGTCAGTTGACGGCCTGCTCCACCAACTTCCAGTTCCCATCCTCCTTCCGTTCGCCCCGGTTGCTTGCCACCGAACGGAACGCCGCGCTGCACAGCGGATTCTTTCAATTCTTCCAGTGATGCAGTGCCAGACTTTGATTTCCGCGTGTCCAGCGGGCCTGTGAAAGCGGGGAACCTTGCGGCCTGGATTCAGCGCCGGGGAAAAGCGGGGGATTGACCCGATCCCACATCGCATCTTCTTCTTCGATTAACTCGTCCAGTGTTTGCTCTTGGACTGTTAACCGCTCCCCACAGTGACGTCAGGGGTTACGAGGCCAGACGCCACTAAAGTGCCATTGACGAACCCGCCCCCTCGTTCTAACGTTCAGGCGCGCTGCTTTCCAAGAAATTTAATCCCCCCGTTCCGCAGTGGCTTACCCACCTCTGCTCTTCGACGCGGCGTGTTTAAAGGCTCGCGGGTCCGGCCAGTCAGCGTCAGACGATCTTGAAGATTGATCTTCAAGTATTCCATTCGTGAGGAGCACAACATGAAAAAACAAACTACCACCATTCTCGCGGCAGCGCAGCTCTACGAGACGTGAATAGAGAAAGATTTTCCAACGGCTCCCAGTAGCTCATCCTTACGCCACTGAGGTGTTCCATGGACAGCCGTATTTCCTCATGTCTGACTAATGTCCTCGTCTCATCGCTCTTGCTGGCCACATTAGTGCCCCAAGGGACAGCTCAGGCCAACGTACAGGGGCAGTGGAGCACCCTGCCCTATGTTATGCCTATCAACCCCATCCATGTGGCGCTGCTGAGTAGTGGCAACATCCTGGTGGTGGCGGGCTCGGGGAACTGTCCCCCGTCGCAGTCCGGCTGTCCTTCGGGGCCGCCGTATGGCCCATCGAATAGCTCTGGGGCATTGCTATTGAATCCGGTGACCGGAGCAATCACTCAGTTTTCAGTATCGTGGGACATGTTCTGCAATGGAATGGTCCTTCTGCAGGACGGAACCGCGCTGATCGATGGCGGCACGATCCAATACGATCCTTTCTACGGACAGCCGCAAGCTGCAATCTTTAATCCTTCCACAAACACTTTCACCAATACTCCAAACATGGCAGACGGGCGCTGGTACCCCACAGTGACAACTTTGGGAGATGGCAGCGTCATGGCGTTCTCCGGGCTGAATGAGGTCGGCGGAACCAACACCTCGGTCGAGTTTTATACGATCGGCGCGGGCTGGAGTCAGGAATACCCGGCGGGGTGGACTCCGCCGACGTACCCGCGGATGCACCTTCTGCCGAATGGCAACGTGTTTTACTCAGGGCCCGGCACCAGTTCGGCGTTGTTTGATCCCGCGACGACCACCTGGACCCTGGATGTAGCCAACACCAACTACAGCGGCACGAGGACCTATGGGACGTCGGTGCTGCTGCCTTTAACGCCGGCCAACAACTACGATCCCAAGATCGTGATTATGGGCGGGAACAGCCCGGCCACCAATACCACAGAAATCATCGACATGGGAGCGACGACGCCGAAATGGGTGTATGGGCTGAACATGTCGGAAGCGCGCATCGAGATGAATGCGGTGATTTTGCCCAATGGGGAGATTTTGGCGGTTGGTGGTTCAGTCGATGACGAGGACACGGACACCCTGAGCTTGAATGCGGACTTGTTCAATCTCAACAGTGTTAATCTCAATTCCAACCCTCCAAATTTGGGTACGGTCTCGTCTGCGGGGGCGAACGCGACGGAGCGGCTGTACCACTCGGTGGCGCTGCTACTGCCGAACGCGACGGTGTGGCTGGCGGGAGGCAATCCGGAGCGGGGCACGTACAACAACACGGTGGAGATTTATCAGCCGCCGTACCTGTTCACCTCAGCCGGGGCGCTGGCGGTGCAGCCCACCATCACGAGCGCGCCGAGTTCCATCAGTTATGGCAATACGTTCACAGTGGACACCCCGAATGCGTCCAGTATTTCGTCGGTGGTTCTGGTGCGGAACGGGACGGTGACGCACGCCTTTGGCATGGACCAGCGCATGGTGGGTATGTCCTTCACCGTGGGGTCTGGATCGCTGACGGTTACGGCTCCTCCCAACGGCAACATCGCGCCGCCGGGATATTACATGTTGTTCATTCTGAACAGCTCGGGGGTGCCCTCCGTCGCGCAGATGGTTCAGCTTTTGCCGATGGTGAGCAGTGTGTTGCCGAACAGCGGGTCAACGGCGGGCGGGACGGCGGTGACCATCTCGGGAGCGAACTTTGCCGCGGGTGCGACGGTGACGTTCGGAGGTACGGTGGCGACCAACGTGGTGGCCGTGAACAGCACGACCATCACCGCCACCACCCCGGCACATGCGGCGGGAGCGGTAACGGTGACAGTGACGGTGAACGGCCAAAGCGGAAACCTGGCCAATGGGTTCACCTATAACGGAACAGTAGCCATCAGTTTCAGCCAGGTAGCATCCGCTACGCCGGCATCGGCGGCGACGGTGAGCGTGACCTATCCGGCAGCACAAACAGCCGGGGATCTGAACCTTGTGGTGGTGGGCTGGAACGACACCACATCGACAGTGCAGTCAGTGAAGGACAGCGGAGGGAACAACTATACCCTGGCGATCGGGCCGACGAAAGGGACGGGATTGCAACAATCGATTTACTACGCGG
>JBAUVZ010000047.1:0-10498 GCA_049583505.1 Candidatus Sulfotelmatobacter sp. | reverse complement strand
ATAGTTCAGCATGATCAACTTCCAGTTGGCCTTCACCTCATACTCGATGCGCCGATAGGTGCGCAGCTCAGCCATTTGCCAATGCAAGAACTTCTGAGGCAGATCTTCTAACTGAGTGGGAAGCGGGCCAGGGTCTGAGGTGAGGTTGATGAAAATGTGCCCGTCCCAGACTTCCGCATGAATGTGATTCAGAGGATAGTCTTCGCGGCAGAAGCCGTCGTGCGCGTGGGGTGCGCCGATGAGGCTCCCGTCGAGTCCATAGGTCCAACCGTGGTAGCCGCACTGGATCCGTCCGGGGAATCGCCCTTCGGCGTGGGTGCAGATGCGGGTACCGCGATGCCGGCACACATTGAAAAACGCACGCAACGAGCTACTTCCGTCACGAGTAATGATGATGCTTTCACCCGCGACCTCGCGCAGAAAATAGTCGCCAGGCATCGGAACCTGGTTGGTGCGCCCGACGCAGATCCAGGTTTGGCAGTAGAAGCGTTCGAGCTCGTCGCAGAAGAGATCGGGGTCTGTGTAGTAGCGGGCGGGGAGAGTCGTTGCAACGGATTGGGTGTCAGAGGTCGGCATTCAGCACATAGCGGTCATGCAATCAGCGTTCAGAGTTGGCATTCAGTTCACTTGGGCCAGTGTGAGGATTTTATAGCAAGAAACGAGTTTGTGACGGAGACATTCTTCTCGAGAACCAGCTATTCGGGCGGCTCAGAGTAACGCCGAGGAGACGGAAGAGTCACCGATCCGCTGACTGCGATCGAGAATGTCTTCTCTGCGGATTTGCCATCAAGTCCCTCCGCCGTGAACCGCACTGAGTAATTTCCGGCCGCGGTATACGCATGCGTGAGGATTGCGCCATCGGCGACCACTCCATCCCCGAAATCCCAACGATAAGCGAACGCGGGAACTCCCTCTTTAGACGCTATGCTGGAAAACTCAACCTCTTCCCCAATCTTCGCTTGAGACGGTACTTGGAAGGCGATCGAAGGTGCAGCCATCGGAATCGAAGTATCAATAATCTTGATCAGCTTGACGGAGTGTGCGGCTTGTTTGTCCAGCCGGAGGGTTTCGTGGTCCATCGCTAACGGCTGATCTTGCGCGAACGAATCAAATAATTGGTACGAATGCCCAGCGGTCAGCTTCAGATCGGGAAAAGTGAAGGTGTGAGAACTTGACTGCTCCGTCCAGTTAAACACTGCCAAAATGGACTGGCGCTGGTCTTCGCGCAGTAGAAAAACGCTCGGTTGCTCATCCTTGTCTGCGTAAGTCATGAGATCGAGAGGCAAAGCAGCTCGCCCAATTTTCACCATGGCAAGCAAATCAGGATTCTTGACCAATGCCAGGCGATCCGGATCACTCCCGAGGGTTGGGAGGTCGTCGCCAATTTCGAACATTCCTCCAGAAACGGCCGCCAGCGCGATCGACACCTGCGCCTCATTCAATGTAGCCGGAGCTTCAATTGTCCGCTCTTCCAGGAGCTGCCGGGAAACCGTAAACGCATCCGGATCCGTGACGAAGAAGTTGCGATGCATGTAATAACGCGCAGCGATGCCTGGACCAGCTTCCTTGCTGCGGAGAAACGTATGCCCTGTATCCTGCGATATACGGCCCTCGTCAACCAGGCCAACAGGATTCAACATCGGACTCCCATCTTTATCGAGGAGTACGTCTTCGCCGACTGTCTTGCGGATAAGCTCCAGGCCGATTCGCTGCGCTTCCAGTGCCGTTGTGTTCGGGCGATGGTAATAACCCTCGATTGCCGTATTGTCCATGAAGTCGAGCTTGATGTAGCGCGCACCCCATTCCTGGACCAGAGTGCGATAGGTCTGACGAAGGTATTGCTGGGCGTCGGGATGAGTCACGTCCAAGACGAACAGGCGTTCGCCCTTCACTTCTTCGGCATCTCCAATTGAAATTGGATCGCCATGTGCGTTGCGTAGCAGCCAGTCTTTATGATGTTCGTAAATCCACGCCCGCTCACCTACTTCGAAGGGAGCGGTCCAGACGCCTACCTTCAGTCCCATGCTGCCAATGCGGTGAGTAAGATCCCACATGCCACGGGGGAATTGAGAGGCATTGGGAGTGGCGTACTCGCTGCGATCGTATCCGTAACCCAAGTCGAAATGAAAATAGTCGTAGCCCAGCGGCTTCAGGTGCTCAGCCAGCCATTGGGCGTTCGTGAGCGCGGCGCCTTCTGTGATCTTTGTGTAAAAGGCAGTCCAACTCCACCATCCGAGCATGCTGTCCGCGCTAACGCGACTGTGATGCAGCTCTCGAATCACGGCGCCATAGTTATCAAGTTGAGAGTAATAGTCCTTTCCGGCGGCAAACATCACGCGCTCTGAAGCGACTGACTTGCCCGCGGGAAGTGGAACGCTTAATTCGATCAGGTTTTCTGCAGGCCCATCGCGCAGACCGGACTCGGGATCGGTTGCTTGTATCTCAGTCGTTCCAGTTGAATCGACCGCGTACGAAGCGATGCCGGGGCCATCCGGTGAGGAAGAGTGCGTTTGCAAATGAATGATGGTGAGGAAGCGGTTGGAGGTAAGAGCTCCAAAGAACAGGCTCTGCTTGCTCTCCCGGTTGTAGATAAGTTGGCTGCCTAAGGCGCGGTGCATTCCATTGGGAGCTTTTCCCAAATCGTAAATCTGCAACGGCGGCCAGTCCTCACTGAAGCTGTCCGAGAGAACTCGATCAGCGCTCTGCTGTCCACCGAGATCGATGATTTGGTTTCCGATGGCCTCGACGCTCCGGATACCTTGGATTGTTACCGGATTGAGGCTGCGATTGTGGACCTCCGCCTCGATGACCCCAAAAGCTCGACCATCATAGATTTGAACTGTATATGCAAGATCAGGGAGCTTCGGAAGTCCGGACGAAGTGATCGTAATTACCTTGCCGTGTCCGAGAGCATCCTCAAAATTCGATTGGGCTATATCATGTTTCGGATAGTCCGTCGATTTGACCCACTTGTGATCGATCTCCGCGGCTACTCTTGCATGAATGACGCTGTGTCCGCCGATTCCTGTTTGGATTTCATATGTACCGTCGCTCGGTTGAACGACCACGGATAAGCCATCGGTATGAGCTGCTACCTGAGAAGTCCCAGCCTGGCCAGAAGAGCCCAAAGTGCCTTCAGCCAGGATCAACACGAACGCTAGCAAGAGACCTGCGATCTCGAACGAGTGGAAGGTGCCGGCCAATTCTTCGGGGAGGCCAAAACGACGATAATTATGTCTATGTCCCATCATGAAGTCTCCTGGCTTGGGTTAAACGGCCATGTAGTTTTCCACTTCGCCCAGATGAAAAAAACCAAAACGCCGGTTAGTAACGTCAATAATCCGATCTTGATGTAGAGCCAGCCCGAGGTCAGGAAAACGTATGCCCATCCAAAGAAAGCAATGACAATTGGAACGGGATAAAACCACATCTTGTAAGGCCGCGCGCTGCCCGGAAGCTTTCGCCGCAAGAGTGGTATGGCAAATAGCTGTCCCAGAAACTGCACCAAGATTCTGGTGGTGATCAAGGCGCTGACGAGCTGATCGAGCTTGAGGAACGCGGCAGCGATCGATACACCGCCCAGAACCAGCAGGGAAACTTGCGGATAGTTTTTCGTAGGATGCAGTTGCGCAAACGGACGGAAGAAATAGCCGTCGATGGCGGCCGCATAAGGAATTCGCGAATAGCCCAAAAGAAGCGCGAACACGGCACCAAAGGCCGACCAAAGCACAAAAATCGTTACCGCGATAGCGGCGACCCTGCCGTACAGGTGCTCCATGAAATCAGAGACGATGAAATTCGAATGAATTCCTTCTCGCCACGGCACTACCCCGATCAAAGCGAGATGCAGCGCCAGGTATCCTACACAGCAGACTGCGAGCGAATACAGAATCGAGCGCGGCACTACATAGGATGGATTCTTCACTTCGTCGCCGATGTAGCACACATCGTAATATCCCAGATAGTTGTACACGGCGATCAGAGTCGCGCTGCCCAGGCCGAGCACGAAGCCGCGATTAAACGCCAGCGCTCCCGGAGGAAAATCGAACGCCCTGTGAGCATTGAAGTGGAAAAAACCGGTGACGATGATGCTTACCATAGCCAGCGCCGTGCCCACCCAAAGGGTGATGGTCACCTTGCGCAGAAATGTCATTTGCCGGCATAAGAGGAACAAGGCGGCGAGGCCTACGCCAACCGCCACGTATTGCTGGCCTCGACCACTTAATCCCGGCCAGAGATAGGTGGAATAGTTCCCGAATCCAATCATCCCGGATGCGATTTCCAGGGGACCACTGAGAACGAACTGCCAGATGAAAAGAAAGGCCATCAAGCGACCCCAACTCTGATGGCCGTACGCCTCGCGAAGGAAATGGTAGCTGCCGCCGGAACCTGGCAACGCGGCCCCCAGTTCGCTCCATATCAGACCGTCGGAGATTACGATGAGGGCGCCCGTCACCCAGCCCAACATGGATTGCGGGCCACCCATGGAAGCCATCAATAGTGGAATCGTGATGAAAGGTCCGATCCCAACCATATTGGAAATGTTCAACGCAGTGGCATGGAGTAAGCCGAAAGCGCGCGTCAGGTGGGGCTGCGATTCAGTCTTCATTGCGATTGAGACGGCGTGCTCTCTGACGAGTGATTCGAATGCACCTCGCTGGTCGGTTCACATCGAGAAAGGAAAATGCCTGCAGCGGCATCCTCCTTTCTCGATGTTGTTCTAACACTATTGTTCGTAAGCGCCGACGTCGATGGTGTCATTCGTAACGAGGATACGCGGAGTAACACCCGTCACGTCAAACCCACCGACGATCGCAATCGGACTGAGAATCGTTCCCTTAGCCAATGCCGGTGAGCTGGATTGTACGTTCAGGTTCGGCAGGGTGGTCGGCGGGGTCGCATTGATGTTTACAAACAGGGGGTCGGCATACTGAGAATTAGCTTCCTGTTTCGTGCCCGACTGGTAGGTGCTGAAGGTGGTGTAGGTCTTTGAACCCCAAATCCAGTTTTCGGAGGAATTGGGTGCATAGTACAGGTTGTAATTGAGAGTGACCGTTGAGGTGGTTACCGCGTCCACCAGCGTTCCTGTCACAGAAGAAGCATAGAAAATATTGTTCTCGACTATGTTTGTTCCCGTAAGGTCGGTCCCGGTCGCAAATTCGCCAATTGCGCCGTTGGCGTTGTTCCCATTGTCCCAGGTGGTGTTGTTGACAATCGTGGAGTTCGACGATCCACCAGGGGTGCCCTGCCCGCCGATACTGATCCCCACGGCAGTGTTATAGAAAAACAGGTTGTCGCGGACGATGTTGTTCGTGGTGTTCTGCGCCGCACCTTCTCCCGTCACTTCAATGCCCAAATCAACGAGGTAGACAATATTCCGCTCGACTATGTTGGAAGCGCTGCCATCCAGATAGATACCGTCGGCACAATAGCACTTGGCGCCGTAGGGATTGCTGGCGGCGACCACGGGCGGAGTGGTGCCGGTACCGTTGGAGGGGTTCTCGTAAACCGTGTTGCCGTAAATCTCCCCATTGCGCGCCTGGTCGTTCGGAGAGCCGTTGTACTGTGAATATCCCGATGCAACGCCTTCACCTCCCAGAGCGGCAATGCCAATGTTGCTGTTGTTATGTACCAGGTTGTCGGCGATGATGAACCCGTTGATATTTCCGTCGAGCTCCATCGTCTCGCTGCAACCCGTCATCATGTTACTTAAGGTGTTGCCGATGATCGATATGTTGGTCAGCGGCGTGGTGCCGCTCGTCCCCGCAACGACGAGACCAAAAGCTTCCGGAGACCCGGAGGGGCAGTTTCCCGTGTGGTTTGTCGCCTTCCCCTGATTCCAGATGTTGTTAATGTTGTTATTCACAATCTGGATGTTAGTGCCCGAGCCCTGAAGGGCGATTCCCGCAGGCACAAGCTTGTTGGTCTTCGTGGAAGTCCCGGTCTTGAAGTTTGTGACTTCGAAGCCGTCGACTGTAACGTAGCTCACGTTGCTTGTGCTGCCGATGTTTATCAGTCCATAGGCGTAGCCGCCGGTGCCGACCGTGACGCCGGTGCCATTGATGACGGCGCCCCCGGGGGTTGTGCTTTTGAGGATGAAGTAACCGCCTGAAGCCGATCCCCCGGTGTTAATCGCGATGTCTGCAGTCTCATTGTAGATCCCTGGAGCCACGTTGATGGTGACGCCGGGGCCAGCTTTGGTGACCGCGTATGCGACGGTCGCCCAAGGAGAACCCGACGATCCGCTGTTCGAGTTGCTCCCGCTCGTCGAGACGTAGAAGTTGGTGTTCGTCGATACGACGGTCGTAATGTTGAAGGACGCGGATGCCGTGAGATGAGTTGGAGTGGTCGAATCGATTGCCTGCACGGTAATGGTGTAAGTGCTCGCTGCCGCTGGTACCCCGGTCAGCAGTCCGGTCGAGGTCAGGGCCAGGCCCGGTACACTCCCGCTGGTGATAGTCCACGCATACGGAGCCGTCCCTCCGCTCGCTGCAAACGTGGTGCTGTAGAAGGTGTCTAATGTCCCGTTGGGCAGTGGCGATGTGGTGGTGATCATCAATGCGCTCGCTGCCGCCATATTGCTCATCAGCAGTGAGGTAGCGAATAGGGCCAGCAGAAATCCGGCCCTGCAGGTCATCCTTTGCTTGCGGACAAACAGGTTTGCGTGTTTCATCGGAGTTCCTCTTGTCGAACAGATTGTGAAGCGGGCCCGACTACTTTCAAAACAAAGCCAGGAAAAAATAGAACTTCCTTTCGAACTGAAGCAAAATCGCCTCAATTCACCTGTACTGATTTTGCGAGTCGCCGCAGCGTTGCGCGAATTTACCTACAATGCGATCGTTTGTCAATCATTTTGTTTGTTTATGTCCACTCATTCCCCCGGAGGAGGACTTTTTTGGCGATACAATTCGTCCACAACTCAATACAATTGGTGCTGCTGGACTTCGATCTGCGCCGGAGTGGGAGTCTTAGCCGGTGCCAGGAAAGCGTCGAGAGTATGCTTGCAGAAGAGCGTAGATTTCGAATTCGAGAAATCCTTTCCAGCCAACGTACGATTACCGCTTCCGACCTGTGCTCTGCTCTTGGGGTTACGGCCGCGACCGTGAGGCGAGACTTGGCAGCGCTTGAGCATGATGGCGTGCTGGTCCGTTCTCATGGGGGAGCGGTCTCCCGCATGTCGAGCACAAACTTCCAACCTTCCTATGAGACGTTATCGCATAGCCATAGCCATGAGAAGCAAGCGATTGCGCGCGAGGCTGAACGTTTGGTGCTGGACGGTGAGACCGTGTTTCTTGAGGGCAGCACTACGGTGTATGAGCTCGCCCGGGGCATGAATCAGCGGAATCGGCTGACTGTGGTGACCAATTCTCCTACCATCGTTTGCCAGCTGCAAAGAAGCTTGGGCGTGAATGTCCTTTGCACCGGCGGCGATCTGCAGAAGGACACGTTCTACTTTTCCGGCGAATGGGCCCAGCGGGCGCTCTCCGAAATTCGGCTGGACAAGGCGATCCTGGGAGTGAGCGCGATCGATCTTTCTTATGGAGTCTCTACGGCAAACCACGCCGAGGCACAGATTAAGAAGATGATCTCGCGAGCTGCCAAGACCAGGATCGCGTTAGCAGACCACAGCAAATTTGGTACGCAGAGCTTTGCCTACGTCGGCCCCATCACGGACATCGACGTACTCGTCACCGACTCCGACACCGATGCCAAATACATCAAGGGCCTGCGCGAGGCGGGTGTCGAGGTGATAGTGGCGGAGTTGCGAGAGCCTGGCAAGGGGCATAGAAAATGAACATTTTAGAACAAATAGATTGACAATCGATCACACGCCGGGTAACTTGAGTCCGGCTTCGATCAAAGTTAAGCGGGGACGCGAGGGAACTGTGGGCGATTGCGGCAAGAAGATTCGGTTGAATCGTGTGCTCGGAGGCTCGGAACGCCGAGCCTTAGTAGTGGCGTTTGATCATGCATTGGTGCTGGGACCGATTCCTGGAACTGAAGACCCATTAGGGAAGATTCAGCAATTTGCCCAAGCCAATGTCGATGGATTGCTGCTAAACCTCGGGCTCATTCGGCAATTCGCGAACTCGACCATACTGGGTCCGATACCGGCTCTCATTGCCCGCCTGGATTGGACTACGGTTTGGTCTGCGATCGGGCAAAACGGAAGCGGCGCGCTGCACAGCTCGCTTCTCGCACGCCCCGAGGAAGCGTTACGGCACGGCGCGGATGCCGTTCTCACCTACCTCGTCGTAGGTACCGGCGATGCCGAGTTCGAGATGAAGGAGATCACGCGCAACGCCGAAGTCGCCCGCGAATGTGAACGAGTTGGGATCCCATTGATTGTTGAATCTCTGGCCCGGGGAAAGGATGTGCAGAATCCGGGGGAACCCAAGTGGCTGAACCTGCACACTCGCATGGCGGCCGAACTGGGCGCGGACTGCGTTAAGACCGATTACAGCGGGGACATAGCATCCATGCGTTCGGTAGTGGAAAAATGCCCCATACCAATCCTTGTGCTCGGTGGAAGCCGACATGCGTCGGACAAACACGCGCTCGACGTGGTCCGTGAAGTTGCGAGCGCAGGAGCAGCTGGTGTCTTCTTTGGCCGCAACGTTTTTCAAGCCGACAACATGAGCGCATTTCTTGAACAGGCGCGCGCCGCCCTTGACGGAGCGGGAGAATTTCAAGCGATCACGAAATGACGATGTCGGATTTCCAGGCGCGGCCGGCTTTGTGCAACAAGAATGTGATGGACGGCCGCTCCGGATTCCGCCTGCAGGTGGATTGGGGCCATATTTCCGTTCTGGAGGGCGGAGGGCATATCAGCGAGTTGAATCTGAATGCGCGCTCCGGAGTGAACCCGCTATGGCGGCCGCCATGGACGACGATCGATCCATTCAAGTACACAACTGCGAGACATGCACGCAAGTACGGACCTCCGCCGGACGGCAGGTTACTCGCCGGCATTGCGGGACATAGCCTCAGCTTTGATCACTTCGGGCCACCTTCGCCAGAGGAGACGGCAGCAGGGCTCAGTACCCACGGCGAAGCGCCCGCGTTGAAATGGGACCTCCAGAAGCAGGTACAATCGCCGAACCCAGGATTGCAATATGGTCTGACGCTTCCCGAAGCTCAGATCAGTTTCAGCAGAAACCTAACACTGGACCGTGTGAATCCGGTTATTTATTGCGAAGAAGAGGCGGTCAACCTCGGCCGTTATGACCGGCCCATTTCGTGGAACGAACATGTAACCTTCGGACCGCCGTTTCTGGAGGCAGGAACAACATGGTTCGACATGCCGGCCACGCGGGCAAAGGTTTGCCCGGCCAGCTACAGCCCTCGATTTTCTCTTCAACCGGATGCCGAGTTTACTTGGCCCAAAGCACCGACAAGAGGTCGCAAGCGGGTGAACTTACGCACAACGCCAGCGCTGCGATTCGGGCACTACACGACGCAATTGCTGAATCCGGAACGTGAGATCGGTTTCATCGCGGCATGTAACCCGCGCCTGAAGCTTCTCGTCGTCTATGCATTTCGACGGGCAGACTTCCCCTGGGTAGGCAATTGGGAAGAACGATACAACCGAACCTCAGCACCGTGGCGAGGAAAAACGTTCTGTCGAGGACTGGAGTTCAGCACGACCCCGTTCGCTATCCCGCGACGTCAAACCATCGAGCAGGGTCCGCTATTCGGGGAACTAACATATCGTTGGCTTCCGGCCAAATCCAAGGCTCAGATTCGGTTTCTGATTTTGTTGTTTGAAGTGCCGGAGACATTTTGTGGCGTAGCGAGTGTTTCCATTGGCGAGAGAAAGATCACTGTAGTCGAGTCCGGAGTTCGTGGGCGGAAGGTTTCAGTCGCGGCAGACAAGTTCCTGTGAATCGTGCCGATCATTCGAGGGATTCCGAAGAGGCGCCGCGGACGCGTCGTGATGTATTCCGACCGTTTGGATGAACTGCCTTCGCGGTCAGGCAAGCAGTTCCAAAACCCATTATGAGTTTGCTTGCCATAGATATCGGTTCGAGTAGATGCAAAGCAGTAGTGTTCGCGGTAACGGGTAAGATACTTGCCAAGCACGCCGGCGCGTACCCACCAGAGTTTCCCGCTCCTTCGCACGCAGAGATAAATCCGGAGCTCTTTTGGCAGGCGGTGTGCCGTTGTTCGCAGGCTATATCTAAGGATCTTTCTGATCCCGTTCGAGCCCTCTGCATAAGTTCGCACGGCGAAACTTTCGTGCCGGTAAATGGAAGCAACAAGGTAATCGCTCCAGCCATCCTCAACCAAGACAATCGAGCCACGGAAGAAACGGTCTGTTTCGAAAGAACACTAGGAAGAAAACGACTTTTCGAAATCACCGGACTGGTCGCTCATCCCATGTATCCGGTTCCAAAATTTCTTTGGCTGCGCAAACACCGGCCGGACATTTTTGCTTCCTCGGTTCGTTTCCTTAGTGTGATTGGTTATGTTCTTTCGCGATTAGGACTACCCGCTT
>JBAUVZ010000046.1:0-11977 GCA_049583505.1 Candidatus Sulfotelmatobacter sp. | reverse complement strand
AACAACTTTCTAAGTTCGTGCTCAAAACTCGAGCGCCGCATGACCGTTGCGATGGACTCGGAGGAGGACGGACCTGAACTGGCAGTTGATAGGGAAACTCCCGAAGCGATTCTAATGAATCGCTTTCATTCCCAACTGGTGCAGCGAGCCATCGACGATTTGCCGGTGCATTACAGGGAGGCCCTCCTTCTTTGTGAAGTGGAAGAAATGTCGTATCAGGAGATCGCGGAAATACTGACGATCCCGATAGGAACCGTTATGTCACGTCTAGCCAGAGCGCGGAAAGCAGTTCGCGAGTCACTCCTTAGTACTACTGGCGCACCGCAGTCGAGAGACTTGTCTCGTCACATCGAGGTGCATTAGGAGAAGGAAAAGCTCATGGCGGCCACCACCTTGGCAGCAACTTCGACCACTGCAATCTCCCAGATGCGGCTTGACACAATAGATCGGATAGCGGTGGTTGAGCACGATCGTGCGCTGCAGAAGATTCTGCGGCGACTTTTCTTCTTGGAAGGATATGAGGTCGATATTCTCCCAGATGGTGCGGCTGGCCTTGAGATGCTTCAGCAACGACGACCCTGCGCAGTAATCCTCGATCTACCGCACCCGGGATCTTCGGGCTGTGATCTTTGCAGGGAGATTGCGAACTTAGTTCCCGATCTTCCTCTGGTGATTCTCAGCGCGAGCTCAAAGGTTGCGGACAAGGTCCTTCTCCTGGAGCTGGGTGCCGACGATTACGTGACCATACCGTTCAGCCCACGGGAACTTGTTGCGCGTTTGCGTGCGTTAATCAGGCGTGCGCCGCGCTCCAGTCCGGAGGACGCAGAGGTATATGTCTTTGCGGATGTGACGGTGGACTTTTTCAAGACGGAAATCACCCGTTGCGGGGAGAAGATCACGGTCACCGCAAAGGAATTCCAGACACTGGCGTTCTTGACAAAGAACGCCGAACGTACGATCTCGCGGGATGAGCTTCTCTCTAAAGTTTGGGGGTACCAGGACTACCCCCGCACGCGAACGGTGGACAACCACATGATGCGGCTAAGGCAGAAACTGGAGAGCGACCCTTCGCACCCGTCACACCTTCTCACCGTACACGGCCTGGGCTACAAGTTTGTGCCTTGAGTCATTCTGTCGCATTCACTCCATCACATTTATTTTGCATCGTGGAATCCCCACAGGCGATGAGGCAAAATGTAGGTGAAGCCCGCAAACCCTTCCCACTGCGTCGAGGAAGAGGTGAGGCCTGATTGAATCCGGCATCCAATACAAGATTTTTCCTGACTGGATGCGAGACGGCCCACAAATTTCCGACGGCATTCGCTCTATTTTGCAAGAATTGCCGCCATGCGAGGCAATATCGGGAATATTTTCTTCGGTCTCGCGTTCTTAGTAACAGTGGAAGAACGTGGAGGCAGGCCCGATGCTAGACGACTGGGATCAGAGCGATGAGGCGGTGGCGGCAGGGTCGATTTGCCCAGTTCCCGACTGCGGTGCATTGGTGGTTTCTTACAGCCCACCAGACCGCGCGGGACGCGTCAATGCCAGAGCGTGGTGTGAGTTCACGTGTTCGCGCTGCGGAACCGACTTCACCGTCCCTGAAGATGAACTGATTTTTCAGTCAGTGCCGAAGGAGTGGCTGTTGGCGAGAGTCCAAGCCGCATAGACGGGCGGTGGATGCGTCAGCAGAAGGATAGTCAACCATGGAATGTTTCACTTCGCTTCACCTTTGCCGTCCACGCTAGCCAGGAAGTCCATCATGAGCCGATTCACCTCGGTCGGCGCTTCCTGCTCGGTCCAGTGCCCAACGCCCGGCAGCAGGGCTTTGTTCCGGAGATTCGGAACGCTCTTCTCCAGGTTATCAACGTAGGGCCTCGCGAACTCGACCACGGGGTCGTCCGTTCCTCCGACATACAACGTCGGCTGCAGCAGCTTGCGCCCGATCAGAAACGGCGTCTCTTGCCAGAAAATGTCCTGCCCGCGATACCAGTTCAACCCGCCGCGAAACCCGGTTCGCGAGTATTCGTTCGCGTAGTAATCGAGATCTTCCGGCTTCAGCCATGCCGGGATCTGTTTTGGATCCACGCAGCCGTCCAGCGCCTTCTCGTTTAAGCCGAACATGTAGCGCCATTTGTGCTCCTTCGGAATTGATCCGGAAAGCGAGTACAGGAACATACGCAGCGTGCGCTTCGGGTCGGCGTCGAACTCCTTCTCAGCAATTCCGGGCGTCTGGAAATATGCTTGGTAGAACTGTTGTCCCGCTGGTGAGCGCTTGCGCATTGCTTCTGTCGGCTAGACCGCGCCTTCAGTGCGCGCTCCGTACGGAACGCTGAACAGGATCACCGCGCGGAACATGTCGGGCCTCAGGATTGCGGCGTTGTGAGCAACCATCGCACCCAAGTCGTGGCCGGCGATCACCGCCTGTTCGTAGCCGAGCGCATGCACCAGTCCAACCACATCGCCAACCAACTGAGGTTGCGTGTAATCCTGGATGTTCGCCGGAGCGTCAGTTTGACCGTAGCCTCGCATATCCGGCGCCACCGCCTGGTAACCGGCGGCAGCTAAGGCGGGCAAGACGTGCCGCCAGCTATACCAGAGTTCCGGCCAGCCGTGCGCCAGCACTATTAACGGGCCCTCTCCTTGCTCGGCAATGTGCATCTTGATTCCGTTCACCTCGATGGATCGGTGCTGGATGCTTTTGATCTGGGCTGAACTCGCTGACATGGCAGTAGTTTGCCGAGTCCGGCCTACGCCGGAATTGTCGATTTCAATCTCAAATCTATGACGCGGCTTTAAACAATTTCGCAAGACTATCGACGTTCGCAGCACTAGCATCGCCGATTACGAAATAGCGAAGCCCGCCCTGAGTCCATGTTTCAATATTGAAGGTCAGTTGCTTAGGCGGGACAAGATCTTTGTCCAACCTGGCTGGCAATGATCGTTCCTGGAATACGAACACGGAAATATGGTGCTTCCCCACGTCGTAAATAAGATGCGCGCCCGGCGTTTGATCGAGATAGGTCATCCGGCCGCCCAGCAGAGAAAACTCTGTGTTCTGGAGTTCAGGCAAATTGAACGCGAAAGGGATTTTTCCTTGGAACCACGGCTTCACCGTGTGCCGATCGGTGGAGATCACATCCACGGGAGATGAACTGGCCAGCGTTGCCACGTGCAAGTCTGCAATCTCGCTGAAAACCTGATTTCTGCCGGATCGAGTTCCCAGATAGGCTGAAGTCAACGTCCCGACCACGAGAATGACGGCTGCCGCAGCGGCTAACGTCCATGCCAGACCAAAACTGCGCCGCGGTTTCGCAGCAATCTTCTGCTGCATCTGCTTCCGGAACTCAGCACTGGGCGTGTAACGTCTCCCAGCGGCTTGAATTGCACGCTTCATCTGTACGCGCGCAAGGGCATCCCCCGAGCAAAAGGGGCAGCTGCGCACATGCGCGTCGAAGGTGCGCATCTCTCCCTCTGGAACCTCACCGTCGAGGTAAGTGTCGAGTTTCGCCTTCCAGGACTCACAAACCATAGGCCACCATTCTAGTTCACCCTTTCTGCAAACTGTTGCTGTAGGCCACCGCGTAGGGCTTTTCTGGCACGGGATAAACGCGACATCACCGTACCCATCGGGATGCCGAGAGCGGCAGAGATTTCCTGGTAGGACATTTCTTCGACCTCACATAGCAGCAAAATCTCGCGATAGGCTACTGGCAGTTGATCCAGGGCTTGCTGCAGGAGCTGCCCATCCGAACGCTGCAGCAGGATGGTCTCCGGGGTTTCCTTGGCTGCGGGCAGGGTTTCCTCTTCGTTCTCAAGATCGAGCGGCACAGTAACGGTCGCCTTCAGCCCGGTACGGGAGGTGAGAAACGCATTCCTCAGGATCTTGTAGATCCAGGCGCGAAAATTCGTGCCCGGCTGAAACGAGGAAAACCCCTTAAGCGCCTTGGCGTAAGTCTCTTGCACGAGATCTTCGGCTTCTTGCCGGTCATGTGTCAGCCAGCAGGCAAAATTATAGAGCCGCTCGAAGTGAGGCATGGCTAATTGCTCGAACGACTCCGATGGCAGGTTCTCTCCGACATGCACACAAGGGTAAACCAGCGGACGATCGTTTTATTCCCATGGCCCACCAAAAAAATACCACGGAATAAAACCGAGTGCCGTCGGTTCTGCACAACGAGTCAGAGAGCGCACTGGAGTCACCCAGGGAGTGGTGGTGGTACGGAAGAACCTGGATGGGATGATCTTTACTTCGTTCCGCTACTACTTACCGTAGCGTGTGCGAGCCTCACCCCCGCGATTGCTCTCTCCTTTTGCGCGGGGGTGAGGACTTTTTGGGCTCGTGCGAATTCAGATTGATATGAGCACGCGCCGCAAATCTGGAAGAGGTATGGCGATGGTAAATCCTTTCGACCCTAAAACGGTATTCTTAGCCAAGCACGCGCAACATGTCGTGCTGATTCATTTTCCAATCGCGTTGTTCATCACGGCTGTGGCGTTCGACCTTATCGCGCAGTGGACGAAGCACCGAGGCTTGGCGGACGCGGCATACTACAACCTTCTCATGGCGGCAATTTCGACTGTTCCGGTTCTCGCTACTGGGCTGCTCGCGTGGCAGTTTCAACTCGAGGGACAGAAACTGAAGGGCATCCTGTTGCTGCACCTCGTTCTGGCGTGTGTTTCGACGCTGATGATCTGGCTGGTGTGGTGGGTGCACTTCCGCGCGCGACGCCGGACAGTCCTCTTGCCGAGCTACCGCCTTGTGCTCGAGCCTCTGGTGGTCGCTGTTGTTGCGGTGACCGGACATTTGGGTGGTTTTCTAAGCGGCGTAAACGGACCCGGTTAGGCATGCCGATCAGCAAGGCGAACGCGTACAAGCTCGGTCGAGCTCCACGGTGCCCACGCGCGACAAAACTGCTTGACGGATTATCCCATCGGCGTCACTGCAGTCGGTCCGACAAACAACAGACGATTGCTAAGAATCTTCACTGAACTTTACACAGTGGTTACATCTTGCCGACAACAGCAACCCCTCGCAAAGGTTACCTTCTTAACTGCGAAGAGTGACCTAGTTCCATCCAGCCGCTAAATGAGCCGGCACTACTCTTCACAAATTTTTGCTCGTCGTTCACTTTGTCGGGAATAAAAGGGACTCGTGCCAGTTATCAACTCAGAACGCAGGAAAATCGAGGAGGGGCGAAATGGCCGAGAATAACCACGATTTCATCGATCAGAAGTTGCAAGACCTCAACAGCGACGGAGTCGACCGTCGTGGGTTCCTGAAATGCATGGCATGGGCGGGTACCGGCCTGGTCTGGACCATGAGCGGCGGCATTCCGGTATCTCGGGCTTTTGCCAAAGGCCACGGCAAAGATGCCGGCAAAGGCGCGGACTTCACATTTGTCCAGATCAGCGACAGCCACATCGGTTTCAGCAAGCCGGCCAACCCGGATGTCACCGCCACTCTGCAGACGGCGATCAACAAGATCAACGCCATGCCCCACACGCCAGATTTCATCATTCACACCGGCGATTTGAGCCAGCTCTCGAAGCCGAGTGAGTTCGATACGCTCGACCAGGTGTTAAAGGGAGCGTCCGCGAAACAGATTTTCTTTGTGCCGGGTGAGCACGACATGCTGACGGACAATGGTGACCAATATCTCCAGCGCTACGGGAAAGGTACAAAGGGCACCGGATGGTCCAGCTTTGATCACAAAGGTGTGCATTTCGTCGGTCTCGTAAATGTCGCCAATTTGAAGGCCGGAGGCATGGGTTCGCTCGGGAACGAACAACTGGAGTGGCTGGAGAAAGATCTCAAGGGTCGCTCCGCCAGCACTCCGATTGTGCTCTTTGCGCACATTCCATTGTGGACCATCTACCCCGATTGGGGCTGGGGAACCGACGATAGCGAACAAGCTCTGTCTTACGTCAAGCGCTTCAGTTCCGTGACGGTGTTAAACGGTCACATACACCAGATCATGCAGAAGGTGGAAGGTAAGGTTTCGTTTCACACTGCAATGTCGACGGCCTTCCCCCAACCCGCACCAGGATCCGCACCGTCAGCCGGGCCTCTGAAGGTGCCAGCCGACCAGTTGCAGAGGGTGTTGGGTATTACGGATGTGAACTATCTGGTCAGCGGTCATAGCCTCGCAGTTGTCGATTCACCACTCGCGGACTCGGGCGCTTCGGCTTCAGGGAATGCAGTTGAAGGCCTGGCAGTTGACTCGATTCATGGCTAGAAAGCGACAAGAGATCCGGTCTGAAACAAGAAAGATCGAGCATGAACATCAAATCGAAAGGAAACAAGGCAATGGTGAGGAAAAACATGTGGGTTGCAGGTGTGGCGATGCCGTTACTGATCGGGATGCTGCTGCTGTTCGCAGTATCGCCGAGCGTCAAGGCGAATGACCAGTCCTCGGCGGCAAACGCCGCGGTGAAAATCGACAATTTCGTTTTTGGGCCGCAGACGATCACAGTACCTGTCGGGGCGACCGTTACCTGGACAAACGCCGACGACATTCCCCATACGTCGGTCAGCACAGAGGGAGTGTTTAAGTCCAAGGTGCTGGATACGGACGAAAAGTTCTCCTACACGTTTACCAAGGCGGGAACCTATCCGTACTACTGCAAGATTCACCCGAAGATGACCGGTAAAGTCGTCGTTCAGTGAGCGCAGATTTCTAGAAGGGCGTGGGCAGCGTTGGGGAACAACGCTTTGCCGCGTGAAGTACACGAATATGACTATAGACTCAGCACAATTCGCAGTGAGGGAAGCGGCAAGCGACGACCTGGATCTTGTCCACGCCAGCAAGGATGGAGATGTCACGGCTTTCGAGCAACTCGTAAAGCGCTACGATCGCAAACTTCTCCGAATTGCTCAAAGCATCACGCACAACAGGGAAGATTCGCAAGATGCACTTCAGGAAGCATTTTTGAAGGCCTACCAAAACCTGGCCGCATTCCGCGAGGATTCCAAATTCTCCACCTGGCTCTTTCGCATCACTGTGAACCAGTCGCTGATGAAGCTGCGCAAGCAACGCACCACAAGAGAGGCGTCCCTAGATGAGGATTTTCAGGCCGATGGTGACGTGCTTCCAAAGGAAGTCACCGACTGGGCTCCTAATCCGGAACAGCTCTACTGGGCGTCTGAATTGCGAGACATCCTGACCAAGTGCCTGGAAGAGCTAAGCCCAATCTTGCGGATGGTATTTGTGCTGCGGGATGTTGAAGGACTCACCATCGATCAGACGGTAGAAGTGCTCAACGTGAGCGAGACGGCAGTGAAAGCGCGGCTATGGCGAGCTCGGCTGCAGCTTCGCGAAAGCCTGACCAAGTACTTCAGCAGGCAAACCCACGCCGCGCGAAAGCAGCTATTCCCCTCAGGCAGACAAACAGGCCGGATTCTCGGCCTCTTTGCCGAGTGCTTGCGTGACTCAATATCTCGGGCACACTCGATCAATGTCGCCGAGTCGGAGATGCATGCGGCGACTTGTTACGGCACCGACCTACAAGGTTGAATGGTTGCGTTACCACTGTTTGATTCGCACTGATATCGTCAGCCCGTGCCACGCAGTTCTTCTCCGTTCCACACTCCCCGTCATAGTCCCGCCGCTCGTTTACGAAATCTCGACAAAGAGTTGACAATCAAATGACATCTCATCCGTATCCCACCCTCTGATCGTCGCGTCTAACTCTCATACATTGTGAAAACAGTTGATATGTGAGGCTAAGAACAGACTTGTGGAATAAGGTCTCACGAGCTCGGTTATCACTAATGAACAAGGCAACACCATTTTAATAAGGAGAAATCATGAAGAAAATGTATTTGACAGCAGTACTTACTCTGACTTGCTTCCTTGCGGTAGGCATAAGTGCCCGCGCTCAGGACACCGAGGGAGTTCGTGTGAATGTTCCGTTTGAATTCGTCGCTGGAGGCGCGACCCTGCCTGCGGGCACGTACACCCTTGGCCGTCTCTCTCTTGAGGCATTTTCAGGCATAGCAATCAGCAGCTATGGCCATGGGGCATTTGCTCTCCCTATCGCTGTTGATGGAACTCGCGCTGAGCAGCCAAAGCTTAGCTTCGAGCATGTGGGCGATAAGTATTTCCTGAGCGAGGCTGACACACCGGGAGGTGTCTATACCTTTGCGTTACCGCGGGCGTTGGTCACGTTGGCGCAGACGAAGGATCAAAGTACTGTGTCCTCCTCCGGCACTAACTAAGCCGAAGGCAACATCGGGATTCATACGTTTGTGGGGGGAGTTCCGGGATAAGAGGTACATCAGTCGACCCGAATTCCCCCTTCATTCCGCAACAACGAGCTTCACGGTAGAAAGGAAATAACGGTATTCAGCAACGTCGTACAAATCATAAAAGAAAGTTAAGGAGGACAACATGAAAAAAGCACTCTTGTTATTCGGTTTGCTCACGGCATTGACGATTCCGTCAGGGTTGTGGGCACAGCAGGCCGGCTATTCCCAGACCAACCTGGTCTCCAATGTTACCGGCGTAGCCACCACCACAGACCCTCAACTGTCGAACCCCTGGGGGATTTCCGTTCTTCCCGGCCAAGATTTCTGGATCGCCGACAACAACAGCGGCGTCTCTACGCTCTATGACCAAAATGGCAACAAAGACAATGGGCTGATCGTGACCATACCGGGCGCCTCAAGCAATCCAAACGGCAATTGCAGTCCAGGTTGCCCGACGGGAACCGTGGCCAACGCCAGCGGCTCCTACTTCAGCGGCGGCTCGTTCATTTTCGACACCGAAGACGGCCTCGTCGTCTACTGGAACGGCGCCAGCAACACCGCAATCATCGGTAAAGACAATTCCGCCAGCGGCGCAGTTTACAAAGGTCTCGCTTTGCTCGGCACCAACCTCTTGGCGGCTAACTTCAACAGCGGCAAGGTAGACGTCTACGATTCGAACTACACCCTCACTTCGTTGGGCGGCACGTTCACCGATCCAAACCTTCCCGCGGGTTTCGCTCCCCACGGCATCCACGTCATCGGTAACCAGATCTACGTCGCCTACGCGATGCAGGATACGCCCAAGCACGACGCCGTTCCCGGCGCTGGCGCCGGGCAGGTCGATATCTTCGATACAACCGGCAACTTCGTGAGCACTTTCGTCGCCGCCGGCGCCAAGAATAACCTCAACGCGCCCTGGGGCGTAGTGCAGGCTCCGGCCAGCTTCGGAACGCTCGCCGGCGATATCCTCGTAGGCAATTTCGGCGATGGCACCATTAGTGCATTCGACACGACCGGGAAGTTTCAGGGTCAGCTCTCCGACTCGTCCGGCAAAGTGCTGGTCAACCCCGGCATATGGGATATGGTGTTTGGCGGAGGCGGCGGTGCCAATAATGATCCGGGCGCGCTTGGCACTCTCTATATCACCGCCGGAGGCAGCGCCGGCCAACCCAATTTCCCGGCTGGAGGAAGCGCAACGGCTGTGTTCGCCAGCCTTATCCCGGTGGCTGCGTCCAACACCCCAGGTTTCACTCTGAGCCTCTCGGCCCAGAGCGCAACCGTCAATCCGGGTGGTTCGGCTAACGTCAAGGTCAGCGCCGCCGCGGTGGGCGGATTCAACAGCCAGATTACTCTTACCTGCAGTGCGCCTGCTGGTTTGACATGTGCTTTCAGTCCTTCAACAATCTCACCCGGAAGCACCTCGTCCTCCACCTTGACCATTTCTGCCGTCTCGACGCCGCCTCCTACGGGCTACAACGTGCCCGGCATGATGGCCCTGTTGCCCGGTCTTGGACTGTTCGGGACCCTTCTCACCACTGGCAAAGGCAAACGGCTTACCCGCAAGAGCATTGGGTGGATGAGCCTGCTGGGCTTGATGCTTTTCGTGTCACTGTTCGCCCTGGGATGCGGCGGAAGCAATTCAACCAAGCAACCGGCACCCTCATCTCAACAGACCACTGTGATGGTGACCGGCACATCCGGCTCTCTGAGCCAAACTGCTGCCGTAACCGTCTCCATTCACTAAAGCAAACGCCCCCACAAGGGCGCACTTCGGTGCGCCCTTGATTTAAAATGAACTTGTTGAAGCGATTTCTCGGACGAGGTTGCTCGCATCGGTTCATCGGGCCCTTGGCTGAGCTGTAATGCTCACAAACGAATCACTGTGCAATTTTGCTCAATTCTCGTACTTCAACATCGTGAGCAAAACTGGGCAGCGAAGCCTCACCATCTTCCAGCATACTTGTTGCAGATTCTCCCACAGGAGGCACTATGCTAGGTTACGGTTTGTTGGGAACGATTGTTGTGATCGCAGTAATTGTGTTGATCATCCGCGCTCTATGAGCCCTCTCTGGGCGTACGAAATGTACGTCCAGATGATCTGTCCTGAATCATGGGTGTGGATTCTCAAGCAACCACGCTCATCATTATTTATCATTATTAGGAGCGCCAGACGATGGCAAACTTCTTCTTCACAGGCGGTAGCGGAGGTCAACAGGCGATCAACCTGGACCAAGTTCGCGTAGTAAGTCAAGACACAGTGACAGGCAGGATCAGCATCTACTTCCAGCCCGAGCATACAATCGCGCTTGATGGGGAAGTCGGGAAGCTGTTCATGGATGTCCTGGGCCGACTGAAGTCCGAGGCCAAGGCTTTGTCGCATGGGGCGGTGCAGCGGAGTAACAGGGCGGAGGCCGCTGCGAAAAAGCCGAAACCCCCATTCCGGATCTGCCGGACCTTGAATCGCGTAATGCCCTAAGAGTTCTTGTTTGAGATCCGGATTGCGCCTGAGTCACGGGCAAACCGGAAGGAACTGTTGATAACAGGCAATTACACTCATCGAGAATTGCACGGCAGGGCCGATGAGTGTAATAGGGATTTTGCGAGAGTCACGCTATCGTTCAGTTGTCGGAGGGCAGTAGGAGTTGCCGTTTTGGCTCGCTCTCCGCCAAAGGTACACGACGGGCGAGACCCCGCAGCATCGGATCTGTTGTGGAAACAGCGACTTGCACGTCGAGGTGGAGGGCCACTTAAATGCACCAATTAAATTGAGTGAGCATCCTTCTCCTCTTTCAGGTTTCCTGAAACTAAGTCAGCCCATCTGAGGTTCTTTCCTCTTAGCGAACTACAACTCTACAACCTTTAAGGAGGTTGATATGTTTGCACGCAATGTCTCGATCCATCTGAAAGCGAATATGCTGTCCGATTACACGCGAGCTTTTGAAAAAGACGTCCTGCCTTTGCTGCGTAAGCAGAATGGCTTTAAGGACGAAATCACCTTCGCCGGTCCCGGCGGAGTCGATGTGACCGCGATCAGTCTGTGGGAAAACGAGAAAGATGCCGACAACTACAACACCAATGCCTATCCGCAAGTGTTGAAGACACTGGCAAGATTTATCGAGGGAACGCCCCAGGTTCACACCTCTGACGTTGTCACCTCGACGTTCAAGCAGCACGAACTCGTGACCGCGTAAAGCACACTCTGAGTTGGTTGGGCACGAGAAGGGGGAGTTACGTCCGCCTTCTCGCGCCCCCAACCAGCACTCGATTCGCGGCGAGGGGATCGGCCTGCCTTTCGATAACCCGCGTTAGCCCCCGATTCGAGTCAATGAGTGATATGCCGATTTTGCGACAGTTGACAACCCTCGGGTCCGTTTGGGCCAGGCCTGCCTCGCATGTTATTTCGAATTCTCACTGCTTCACTGCTCAGTTTTGCTCACTTGTCGAAGTGCACAGGCCACTCGCCCAGAGCAACTTCTTGCATGTTCCGTCGGCCCAGCAGAGGACCTCACAATTTGCCGTTTCAAGGCAGTTGTCTCGTGAGTATTAAAGCTCCGGAACGCGCGGTTTTGGGATGATCCGAATGCGGATATTGCTAGCTCTTCGAGACAAAGAGTGACGCACTTCTCTTAGGATGCTCCCGCAGGATTCTTTCGATATGCAATTGTAATTCCGTTGCTATATTCTTCTTGGCATCTTCAAAGCTACTGCCACTTACCGTGACCGACAGGC
>JBAUVZ010000045.1:0-27142 GCA_049583505.1 Candidatus Sulfotelmatobacter sp. | reverse complement strand
CAAAGACATCGTCGACCGCAATAGCCCGCGGCGCGGGTGGTGTGGATGGAGCAGACTGAGCGTTCACGAACGGCGCCAGGAAACAAGAAGCACAGGCCAATGCACAAAACGGCAAAGCAAGTGCGCGCAATCTCATATCGTTTGCTCTCCCATGCAGGATTTCGGATACGGCCGCAGGGCGCCTAAGTTTATACCTCGGCCAGTTCCTCTTCCAGCAATTGCTTGTTATACAGGTCGCTGTAGTAGCCGTTCAAGGCGAGCAGTTCGTCGTGCGTCCCCGATTCTACGATGCATCCATCGTGCAGCACGGCGATGCGGTCAGCATTACGCACTGTGGAAACGCGGTGGGAGATGAAGATAGTGGTGCGTCCCTGCATCACTTCGCGCAGGTGGTTGAGGATCTTGTCTTCAGTGTGGGTGTCGACACTGGAGAGAGCGTCGTCGAGAATGAGGATGCGCGGGTTGCGAATCAACGCGCGGGCAATCGCAGTGCGCTGCTTCTGTCCTCCAGACAGCGTAATTCCGCGCTCGCCCACCATGGTTTGATACTGTTCGGGAAAGTCCTCGATATCCTGGGCGATGTTGGCGGCCTCGGCCGCTTCGTGAATCTCCTGATCCGTAGCCGACTCCACGCCGAGGGCAATATTCTCCCGGATGCGGTCGCTGAAGAGAAACGTTTCCTGCGGCACAAACCCAACATTCTTGCGCAGCGACGCCAGGGAGAACTCCCGGATCGGCTGGCCATCCAACAGAACCATCCCCGGTGCCGCGTCGTAAATCCGGGGAATCAAACTGACCAGCGTGGTTTTCCCCGAGCCTGTTGGGCCCACGATCGCCATGCTGCTGTGGGCGGGGATGCGCAGGTTCAGGTCGTGCAGCACGGGCTTGCCGTCGTATGAAAAACTCAGTCCACGAAATTCGATTTCGCCTTCCACCGGCCGATCGTCCACCCGGAAATCGTTGGCCTCATCCCCATCCTTGATCTCGGGTTGTTCCTGCAGAATTTCATTCAGACGAACCAGCGATGCCGTGCCCCGCTGGAAAATGTTGACCACCCACCCCAGCGCAATCACGGGAAACGTCAACTGCAGCATGTAAATGTTGAAGGCGGCGAAGCCACCAATCTCCATCCGGCCCGCCAACACTTCGCCTCCACCGATCCACAACACCAGCACGACCGCCAGCCCGAGCATGAGTTCCAGCGTGGGCCACAGCATGCCCATGAGCCGCACCAGTTTCAGGCTGCGCGCAATGTATTCCTGATTGGCGCTTTCGAACGACGTGATCTCGGCCTCTTCCTGCACATAGGCGCGGATGACCCGGGCTCCGGAGAAGTTCTCCTGTGCCCGGGCCGAAATATCGGAGAACATCGCCTGAATTCTTTCAAAGCGCTCATGGATGCGCCGCCCGAAGTACTGAATGACTACGCTGACCACCGGCAGCGGCAGGAATGCATAGAACGTCAGCTTGGGGCTGATGCGCCACATGAACGAAAGTGCCGCGGCGGTGAACACCAGCGTGTTCGCCGAGTACATGATCGCCGGACCCAGCAGCATGCGCACTGCGTTCAAATCGTTTGTTACCCTGGCCATGATGTCGCCGGTCCGCATGCGCTGGTAATAGGAGTAGGAAAGCGTTTCCAGGTGTGCAAAAAGGTCGTTGCGCAGATCGAACTCAATGTCGCGCGAGATGCCGATCACAATCCAGCGCGTCAGGAATAAGAAAACCCCACGGACGGCAGCGACCTCCAGCATTTGCCATGCAAAGTGCAGCAACTTAGCGGAAGTAACTCCGGTGTTAAGATCGTCCACTGCGTGGCGGATCACCTGCGGAAGAAGCACCCATGCGCCGTTGCTCAAGAGAATGCAGAAAACGCCCGCTACAAAGCCCCAGTGGTAGCGCTTGAGGTAGGGCACGAGCGGACGCATACTCTTGGGAATCATGCAGTTAATGTAGATGAAATTCTAGCAGGCCGGGGTGCAAGTGTTGGCAGGCGGGTTTTGCAGAAAAGAGGTCTCAGGCGCCAGCTCTTAGGTCGTGAGGAACCTGACACCTAAGACCTGGCACTTAAGACCGCAGAGGGCGCTTTTTCTCGACGGTTACGCCCTGCGCGAGCGGCAGAATATCCCGCCCGAAAGCGATTACAGAAACCGCAGCAAGGAGCGCTCCCCAGACGATAAAGAAGATCCACCCCGCGTAAAAGATGTATGCCTGAGCCAGATCCATACCATTGTTCCTCGTCGCAGCAGTTCGAGGTCAAGCGGAGAGCTCAACCCCGTGCTGCCGGTGAGCAAACTAAAGCTTCAAACACGGCGCGCAGAGGCCGGACGTTTTACTCCTGCGGGGCAGGGGTCCTGTCGTGCACATGTTGCTGCATGCGTGCTTCCCGATTGGCCTCGAACTCCTTCATCCTGGCCTGCTGGTCGGAAGTGAGCAGCTGAAACAGTTCGTTGTGAATGCGAGTTTCTTGCACCAGCAGCTCCGCCATGGTCCGGGTGTGCTGCGCAGCCAGGGCGCGGACCTTGACTTCATCGTAGGCGCCTTCCTCGTAGGGCTTCAGCTGCTCATGCGCCTGCCTGAGCTGCTGCATCAGAGGCTTCAGCGTGGGACGCTCTTTCTGCATGACCGCCTTCATCTCCGCGCGCTGGGAATCGCTCAGATCCAGGTATTTGGCGAAGAAGCCCATCATGTGGCCTTCCCTGCCGAACCCATGGCCATGCATTGGCGGCGCATCCGCTGTTTGCGACTTCGCGATCGCGGCGCCCAACATCACTGCCAGCACCGCTATCAGGAACCGAAAACGAATCGATTTCATAAATCTTGACTCCTTCACGATTGGTTCCACACAGATGCTTTTCCGGGAACCTCCGGATGTCTCCTGCGTACACTCATAGGAACACGATTCTCGCGGAAAAGTGGTAAAAAGTCCGTAAATCCGAGTAAAGTTTTGTCAAAGCCGACAACCCCTGGTTCAACAACGGGGTTAGTGCCTAAAAGGTTTGACAATTCTTTACCGCCGGCCGTCTGCGGTCTGATGCACAATGAAAGTTACCAAGATGGAACGAATTCTGGTTATTGACGATGATGTCGAACTGTGTACCCTGGTGGGCGAATACCTGCAGGCCGAGGGATTCGTCGTGGAATCGGTGCATGACGGCGAGAACGGATTGCAGCGCGCCACGGGAGGCGGCTACCTGCTCGTAGTCTTAGATGTAATGTTGCCCGGCATCAACGGCTTCGAGGTGCTGCGACGTATCCGTGCCACGTCGCGCCTGCCCGTGCTTCTGCTCACCGCTCGTGGGGAAGATGTGGACCGCATCGTGGGTCTGGAGATCGGCGCCGACGACTATCTGCCCAAGCCTTTCAATCCGCGGGAACTGGTGGCGCGCATTCGAGCCATCCTGCGCCGCACTCGCACTGACAAGTCGGCTCCGCCCGCACCCGAGATCGTCCGGGTGGGGGAGATCGAACTCGATCCCGCCACGCGCAGCGTTCGCCGTGACGGCCAGCCCGTCGACCTCACGTCGGTGGAATTCAACCTGCTGGAAGTGCTGCTGCGCGAGGCCGGCCGCGTGGTCCCGCGCGAGCGCTTGGTAAATGCCGTGCTCAGCCGCAAGTTCTCGCCCTTTGACCGCAGCATCGACATGCACGTCAGCAAGGTCCGCAAGAAGCTCGGCGATACCGACGCCGACGAGCATATCAAGACCATCCGCGGCGTTGGCTACATCTTCGCGCGTCCGCGGGAGAAGGCTGGCGAGAAGGTGAAGACCTCATGAAGAGCCTCTTTCTCAAGATCTTTCTCTCCTTCTGGTTGGCGCAAGCTCTGTTCCTGGTGCTCGCGATCCTGGTCACGTTGGCGTTTCGTCCGCGGACCTCAAGTTGGGAAGGTCTGCTAGCGACTGCGTCGAACGACTCAGTGAATGCCTACGAACAACGGGGCAAAAGCGGGCTTCGGGAATATCTGGATAATCTCGAGAGCACGCAACACGTCCGCGCCTTTCTGTTCAATGAAAATATGGAGGAGGTTTCTCACCGTGGCGCGCCGGAATGGGCTGTACGAGTCGCAACTGGAGGTCCCAGGATACCGCACGAGGGTTTCATTTTTCCTGCTCCTCCCCCGGTGTTACGCGATTCGCGCGCTTCCTCCGACGGATTGCACCGTTACACGCTGGTATTGTCTCCTCCACCCGGCCCCCGCTTCTTCTTAGGTCCGCGCGGCCTGCCCATCCCTGGCCTGATCATCGCCGTCATCTCCTCCGGGCTGGTCTGCTACCTGCTCGCGTGGTTCCTGACTATGCCGGTCGTTCGCCTGCGTGCCGCCACTCGGCAATTGGCTGCTGGAGATCTCTCCGCGCGGGCCGGTGCTCCCAACATTCGGCGGCGCGACGAGGTTGCGGGCTTGATGCGGGATTTTGACACCATGGCAGGCCGGCTGGAGACTCTTGTCAAAGCCCAGTCGCGCCTGCTGAATGACATTTCGCATGAATTACGGTCTCCTCTCGCCCGCTTGAACGTGGCTCTGGGCCTGGCGCGGCAACGCTCCGGGCCGGAAAGCGCGGCCATGCTGGAGCGTATCGAGCTCGAAGCCGGCCGCCTCAACGAACTTATTGGCCGCTTGCTGACTCTGGCGCGTCTGGAAGACGGCGAGCAGCGCCCTGCATCCACTCCAGTTTTGCTCGACGAAGTGGTGCTCAATGTGACGGAAGATGCGGAGTTCGAAGCCCAGGCGAGGCATTGTCACGTAAATAGCGAAATTTCTTCAGGAAGCTGGCTAGTCCGCGGAGATGCATCTCTGCTGCACAGTGCGATCGAGAATGTTGTGCGCAACGCCATCCGCTACACCCGCGAAGGCACCACGGTTAAGATCCATCTGGATCGGGCAGAACGCAGCGGTGGTCAGGAAGCGGTCATCCGAGTCACCGATTGCGGCTTCGGTGTTCCCGCCGATGCACTGGAAAAGCTGTTCCAGCCGTTTTACCGCCTGGACGATGCTCGAGGCCGGCAGACTGGCGGCGTTGGTCTGGGTCTGGCCATTACGGAACGCGCCGTCCGCTTCCATGGCGGACGCGTCGCAGCGACGAACCGGGCCGAAGGCGGACTTCTGGTCGAGATTCACTTGCCTCTGATGCCAGCGAGCACTGGCGCGGAGGAAGCGCTAACGGCAGTGCCCAGTGAGCAGTGGCCAGTTGCCAGTGGCCCAAGGGATTAAACTGGGCACTGACCACTGATCACTGGCCACTGATTCCAGGCAACTCGCAACCGCCTCTACGGTTCCAACAGGGCGGGCGGTTTGCTCTTCCCGCGTATTCCTGATACATAAATGGATGGCAATTCACGCCTTCAAATAGCGTTCGCGCCCGGTTTGTGTCGGCCGGGGAATGCATAAGCACGTTCATAGGAGATAAAGCGAAGAATGCGGACAAGGTTTACCTGGATTGTGGCGATTCTGGCTCTGGTATTAGTCGGTGTCTTGATAGCCTGCAGCACCAAGTATTCGTCTTCCTCTAATGGTTTGGTGATTGTCCCCAGCCAGGGAGGGGGGCCGCTGGTGAATAACCAACCAGGCGGGCCGGTGATGGAGACTTTCAGCATCGATCTGGCTAACGGTCACGCGTCGGAGATTAACAACGTGAACGGTCCCCCCATAAGCGGGCTGCCGCAGGCCGTCGTTCTTGATCCAGCGGGCGCATTCGCGTATGTGATCGTCTACCAGAATGCGGCAGTGCCTGACAGTGTTACGGGGATCGAGACGTTTCCAGTAGCCTCGGATGGCAAGTTGGGGCCAGGGACGATGTATCCGCTCAAGAACGCGAAGGTCCAGGTCCAGGTCAAGGTTAAGGGTCAGGTCGCAACAGAGTCGGAGTCGGTCCCAGTGCTTCCTGCGGCCTTGCAGATAGACTCCGCAGGCAAGTTTCTCTTTGTGGCCGACAGCGCAACTTCCGACAGTTCCGGGAACCCCGTTCCGGGAGCGGTTTCGGTGCTCTCCGTGGGCAGCGGCGGCAGTCTGACGGAGGTACCTGCGTCTGCAAGTTCGCCGGCGTCGCCTTTTGTGCTTCCGGTTGGCGGCACGAACTTGATTCCCCCGAGTCCATGCAACAACTCCGTGACCTGCCCCAGTCCGCTGGCGCTTGCCGTGACCCCAACTATTTACCCTCAGCTGTATGCTCCTTGTTCCGGCTTTACCGCTCCTACCTCCGAGAATCTGTACGTTACGGATTCAGTCAATTACCTGCTGCTGAATTACTCGGTTTCATCGACGGGCAGCCTGACCCTAGTTCCAACTCAGTCGACAGTTGGAGTTCCCACGGGCACTACGCCTGACGGGGTAACGGTCGATCCCTGTAACCGGTTTGTTTACGTGGCGAACGGAGGTCCGGGCAACAGCGGAAACAGCGTCAGCGCTTACACGATCTGCAGCACCGTTTCGCTGCCAACGTGCCAGAACGCGGACCACAGCCTGCTGCCGGTCACGGCTTCACCCTTTGTTGTTTCCCCCGGCAATGCTCCCGGGCCTTTGGCGGTGGATGCGTACGGTAATTTCCTGTACGTGGTGGACGCGGCGTCCGGAATAATTTCTTCATTTAAGATTACCCCCACCACGGGCTCTTTGACGCCGCTCAATCCCTCGAACGTGTCCGCGGGCCCAGGAGCGAATTCGATTGCGATTCGCAGCGACGACAGTTGGATGTTCGTGGCCAACAGCGGTTCGCAGGGCGTTGGTTCCCAGACCCTCTCGGAATACGGCATCACGCCCGCAACTGGGGAGTTGACGCCGCAACCGCCGATTTCCACGTTTAACTATCCCTCGGGAGTAGCGGTGCATTAGCCCGGCACGGCTGGAATCCGGTGTGCGATCGGACTGCTGCGGGATTACGTTGGAATCTTCAAAATTAGATAAGCTCCCACCAGAGCGAAGATCAGGTCCGGTGACCAGGCGGCCAGCGCCGGGGGCAGCAGGCTGATGTCGCCCATCGCCTCAGACAACCGCGACACGATGGTGTAGACCACGGCGATTCCCACCGCCACGGCAACACCCGTGATGGCTCCCTTCTTGGCCGCTGACAAAGAAAACGGGACGGCGAGCCCAGCCATGATCAGCGTAATCAGCGGGTAGGAGAGCTTCTGGTTTAACTGCACCCGCAGCCGCACCACATCGAAGCCGCTTTGCTGCAGATCGCGGATGTAGCGGCGCAGTTCCTCATAGTTCATCTCGGAGTACTGCTTCACTTCCTTCTTGAAGTACGACGGTTCCTCGCTGAGCTCAGGAAATGTGGAAACGTCGAAGGTGCGGTAGCCAGCGATAGCGGCGCCGTGCAATGACCGCTGCCAGCCCTGTTCGAAGATCCAGCGGCCCATGCTATCGGCCCAATGGGCGCGCTCGGCATGAATGCGCTGCGTGATGGCAAAACTGGCGGGATCGATTTGAAAGATGGTGAGATTGGCAAACTGATCGCGGTCGGGATCGAAAAACTGATAATAGTAAATGTCATTATGTTGGCCGAAGATCCAGCGGCGGTCGGGACGCAGATAGGTTTGCGGCGGCTTGCCCTTGATTTGGTTGTGCAGCGCTTCCTGGCGCTTGTTGGTGTGGGGCAGGTAGAACTGGTCAGCAAAGAACAGGCCCGCGGAGAGCACTGCGGCTGCGGTCAGCACCGGCGTCACGATGCGGTACACGCTGGTTCCGGTCGCCTTGATCGCAGTGATCTCATTGGACCGGTTCATCAGTCCGAAGGTAATCAGCACCGCCAGCAGCATGATCAGAGGCGCGACGCTGTAAAGCAGATAAGGCGAAACGTTGAGCAGATACTCCGCGACCACAATCGCTGGCGTCTGATTGCGCAGGATGTCCCCCAGCAACTCGAACAGCGTGAACACCAGTAGCAGAACGAGGAATGTCGCTACGATCATCCCCAGGTAGAGGAAAAAATCACGCAGCACGTAGTCATCGAGCAAAGTAGGAAAGCTGGCACTGAAGACTCGCCGCCGCGTAGAGGCGCGCTCGAAAGCGTTGGCGGTGTCTCGTCGCCTGTGCCGGCGGTCGTGTCCGGGGGCGTTCGCCGGAACCTCGTCGCGCTTCCATGCTAGCCGGATCGCCGACAAGGATAAGGGCCGCCTCTCGGCTTGCCACAGCAGGAACAGCGCTGCGGCAAAAAATACGAGGTTAGCCAGCCAGGCTCCGAACCCGGGACTGACCCTGCCCTGCTTGGCCAGCGAAACTCCGATCAGAGAAACGAAGTAGTAGACGAAGACCAGCACGATCGTGAGCACGAACCCGCCGGACTTGCCGCTCTTCTTCGAAGAAAGTCCCAGCGGGATTCCAACCATGGCCAGCACCAGACACGCCGTGGGCAAGGCGAACCGGTTGTGAAACTCGATGCGGTACAAGCGCGCTGACAGGGGATCGGCGCTCGCAGCGCGATCATGCAGCGACCACGTGCTGATGGCTTTGACCGGGGTCTGTTCGTCCGCTTTGTTCTCCGACGAAGCCAGATCGATGGGGATGTCAGTTTGCTGGAAAGTGGAGATTTGGTAATGGTCGGCTTGCGCCGGATCGGTTTCGTGGCTGGAACCGTCTCCTAAGTGCAGGTGCATGCGGTCCTGACCCTCGGGAACGAGGATGCCTTCGCGAGCCAACGTGATGCGCGGATTCGAGGCATCGGAGATGTCGGCGAGAAACACTCCGTTCCAAACTGCACCACCTTGGGCGCTGTGCACGTCCTGTACATAGAGAACGAGCTTGGGAAAGCCTTCATAGAAAACTCGGGGTTGCACTTCATAGGAGGCCTGCGCACCTTTGAGCTGATCCTCCAGGCGCCCCAGCGACGCCAGCGACCACGGCGCCAGATAGAGCCCGTTGACCAGAGCCAGCAGCCAGGCGGCGACGACAAAAATCGCCAGCACGCGTCCAAAACTCCACACTCCCATGCCGCTGGCGCGCATGGCGGTGATTTCACTGTCGGCAGCGAGCCGGCTCAGCCCTATGAGAATCCCCACCAGCACGCTCATGGGGATGGTGTAGGTGAGGGCGAGCGGGACGGTGTAGAAGAAAATCTCGGCGACGCTGGGCAACGGCGCGCTGGCCCGGACCACGAGTTCCAGAATGCGTCCCAGATCGCGCGTGAACAACACAAAGGTGAAGATGGCCGCGCCGATGAGGGCGTGCGACGTTACTTCGCGAAGAATGTAACGAGTGAGGATCCGCATGGCGGCGCGCTAGAAGGCAGAATAGCACGGGGTTTGCGGTGTGCGAATCTTCAGCCTGATTCCTGGTCTGGTTGCAGGATCGCACGAGGTTGCGGCCTCATCCAGCTTTCAGAAACAGCGCCGAGAGTGGCGGCAGCGTGAGTTTCAGAGAGTGAGGGCGTCCGTGGGCCGGTGCGTCCTCGGCGTTGACTCCCCCGAGGTTGCCCACGCCGGTGCCGCCGTATTCCAACCCGTCGCTGTTCAACAACTCGCGCCAGTAGCCGCCTTCCGGCACGCCCACACGATAACCAACCCGCGGTATGGGCGTGAAGTTACAAACGATGAGCACCGTATCTCTTGGGGATTCACTCTTTCGGAGCAGAGAAATCGTGCTGGTTAGGTTGTCGTTGCAATCCACCCACTCGAAACCGGCGGGATTGGTGTCGAGCAGATGGAGAGCGGGCTCGCTGCGGTAAACCCGGTTCAACTGTCCCACCCAGTTCTGCAAGCCGCTGTGATGCCGATACTGAAGCACGTGCCATTCCAGGCTGGTATCGTGCGCCCACTCGCGCACCTGGCCAAACTCGTCGCCCATGAAAAGCAACTTCTTTCCCGGCTGGGCATACATGTAAGCGAACAGCAGCCGCAGGTTGGCAAAGCGCTGCCACTCGTCGCCGGGCATCTTACCGATTAGAGATCCCTTGCCGTGGACGACTTCGTCGTGCGAGAGCGGCAGCACGAAATTTTCCTGAAACGAATACAGCATGCGGAAGGTGAGCTGGCTGTGATGATATTTCCGGTGAATGGGGTCGTTGGCGAAGTACTTCAGCGTGTCGTGCATCCATCCCATGTCCCACTTCAAACCGAAGCCGAGGCCGCCGAGATAAACCGGCCGCGAAACCATGGGCCAGGATGTGGACTCCTCCGCGATGGTCTGGATGTCAGGATGTTCTTTGTAGGCTTCTTGATTGAAGCGCCGGAGAAATTCGATAGCTTCGAGGTTCTCGCGTCCGCCGAATTTGTTGGGAATCCACTCACCCTGTTTGCGGGAATAATCGAGGTAGAGCATGGAAGCGACCGCGTCCACGCGCAGACCATCGATGTGATACTTGTCGAGCCAGAACATTGCGCTCGACATCAGAAAGCTGCGCACTTCGGTGCGCCCGTAGTTGAAGATGTGCGTCTTCCAGTCGGGATGAAAACCCTGCCGCGAATCAGCATGCTCGTACAGATGAGTGCCGTCAAAATAGGCGAGGCCGTGAGCATCGGAAGGGAAGTGCGATGGCACCCAGTCGAGGATTACCGCGATGCCGTGCTGGTGCAGGTAATCCACCAGATACATGAAATCCTGCGGCGTGCCGTAACGCGAGGTAGGCGCGAAATAGCCGGTGGTCTGGTATCCCCAGGAACCGTAGAAGGGATGCTCCATCACCGGCAGGAATTCCACGTGGGTGAAGCCCATGCGTCCGACATACTCTGCGAGACGAGGAGCGGTCTCGCGATAAGTTAACGGACGATTGTGTTCCTCGGGAACGCGCATCCACGAACCGAGGTGAACTTCATAGATGGATTGGGGCGCCCGCAAGGAGTTTCGGGAGGCACGCTTCTCCATCCACTCGCGGTCGCCCCATCGGTAGTCAAGATCCCAAACCACGGAAGCCGTGCGGGGAGGTTTTTCGTGAAGCACGCCGAGGGGGTCGGCTTTGTCGACGTGGTAGCCGTGACGCCGCGACTCGATATGAAATTTGTAGAGCGCGCCCTTGGTCACGCCGGGAATAAATCCTTCCCAGATGCCCGAGCCTCCTAGCGGCGTGAGCAAGTTCGCCTGGGGATGCCAGTTGTTAAAGCTGCCGATCACCGAAACCTGGCGAGCATTCGGCGCCCACACGCTAAAGACCGCGCCCTCGATTCCGTTGTGCGAGATCAGGTGAGCGCCCACCGTTTCGTAGAGGCGATAGTTGCTGCCCTCGTTGAACAGGTAAAGATCCTGGTCCGACAACAGCGTAATGCGGTCAGAAGCAGCGGGGATGGATGTTTCCGGCATTTCCCGAGTCCCTAGTGTACCGGAAGACCTGCAAGAGGGCCGAATCCCGCATGCTAGACTTTCTTTTCCAGCCATGCCTGCCCTGCGTCTAATTTTTCTCTGGCACCAGCACCAGCCTTTCTACAAGGATCTGGTGACCGGCGAATATCGCCTGCCCTGGGTCCGCCTTCATGCTTTGAAAGACTATTACGGCATGGTGAAGCTCCTCGACGAGTTTCCCAACGTCCACCAGAACTTCAATCTGGTGCCGTCGCTGATCACACAGATTCAGGATTACGTTGCGGGGACGGCGCAGGATCCGTTTCTAACGGTTGCAGCCAAGCCGGCGAAGGATCTGACGCAGAAGGAGCGCCTCTTTGCACTGCAATATCTGTTTCAGGCCAACCACGCCAACGTGATTGGGCGCTATCCGCGCTACCGGGAGCTGTTGGAGCGGTTCCGCGAGCACGGGTATGTGCCGGAGAAGGCAGAAAAATATTTTGAACTGCAACAGTTCACCGACTTGCAGGTGCTGTCACAGATCGCGTGGTTCGACGAATTCTTTCTGGAAGAGAAAGACGTTTCGGAGCTGATCAAGAAAGAACGCAACTACTCACTCGAGGATCAGAGTTTCGTGATCAAGCGCGAGCGGGAACTGCTGGGCAAGGTTCTGCCGGCATATGCTGACGCCGCGAAGAAAGGATCGATCGAGATTTCGGTGACGCCTTTCTATCATCCAATTCTTCCCCTGGTCTGCGACACCAATGCGGGAGCGGCTTCGTCGCCAGGCTTGTCCTTGCCCCAGAGCCGGTTTCGTCATCCCGAGGACGCGCGCGAACAACTGGTGCGCGCTCTCGACCTTCACCAGCAGGTGTTTGGGGTGCGGCCGCAGGGGGTGTGGCCCTCGGAGGGCAGCGTCTCCGAAGAAGCGCTGGCGATCGCTCACAGTCTGGGCATCAAGTGGATGGCCACCGATGAAGGCGTCCTCGGCCGCAGCGCGGGCCTATTCTTCGCGCGAGATGGCAACGGCCGACTCCCTGCGCCCCTGGCGGAGCAGCTCTATAACATCCACCTTTACGAGAATGGCCAGACCGCAATGCACATGGTCTTCCGTGACCACACAATTTCAGACCTCATCGGCTTTGTCTACTCGGGAATGGATCCGGGGGATGCGGCCGCACATCTGCTGCATAACATCAAAGAGGCGGCTCAGCCGGTGCTGGCGCAAGGCCGAGACGCGGTGGTATCGGTGATCCTCGATGGCGAGAATGCCTGGGAGTATTATCCAAAGTCCGGACGGGAATTTCTGCGGCGATTCTATGACGCTCTGCAACGCGAGGCTGGTCTGGAGCCGGTTACAGTTTCGGAGGCAATTGCCCGCCATCGCAACATCTCGCCATTAAAGTCCCTGGTGCCGGGCTCGTGGATCAATGCGAACTTCAATGTCTGGATCGGTGCTCCCGAGGACAACCGCGCCTGGGACTACCTGCACCACGCGCGCGAATTTTATACGCAGAATGTGGCCCACGCCAGCGAGGCGCAGCGGAAGCTGGCCTTCGAGGAAATCCTGATTGCCGAGGGCAGCGACTGGAACTGGTGGTACGGTCCGGAGCACCATTCGGCCAACGACCGCGATTTTGACGAGCTTTACCGCAAGCACCTTTCGAACGTTTATCAGGCGCTGGGAGCGACTCCGCCCGATTATCTGGCGCAGCCGATTACGGCCGGCGAAGTTCGCCCGGCCTTCACGCCCCAAACACACTACATTCATCCCCGAGTGTCGGGCGACAAGATTCGTTACTTCGAGTGGATGGGAGCTGCCATCTTCACCGCCGACCAGCGCGCCGGCGCGATGCACGGAAAACAATTCCTGTTGGATTCTGTTTATGCCGGGATCGACAACACCTTTGTTTATGGGCGATTGGACTTTGCCGGGACGGTTCCGGACATGGAGTTTGATCTGGTGGTGAACCTGGAATCGTGGGCGAACGGAGAAGCGCGTCCACGGCGGACGCTGCGGCTCGATGCGAAGGTACAAGACCGCAAGCTCACGAGATGGAAGGTCGACGGGCTGGGGGAATCATCGTCAGCCGGTTCGGGTGTTTCTTCAACCCAGGGTGAAGACATCGCCAGGGCGGCTCTGGTGCGCAACTTTGAGTTCCGCTTGCCATTAAGTTGGTTGCTGGCGGTACCGAGTTCTGCGAGCCCTCAGACCGAGTCCGATCATAAGGCGGATGCGGCTGCAATCGCCCCGACGAGCCGATTGCGGCTGCGCTTCAGCCTTTGGCACAATCGTCTGCCGGTGGACGCGTTGCCGGTGGAGGGTTGGATCGAACTGCAGTTGGTGAGCGAAGCAGAACTGGGATCGGGAATGTAGGAGAGGAATGATGCGGTCATGCTGAAAAGCAAAACGCCGGAAGCATGCGCTTCCGGCGTCAATTGTCGATGCGACGAGAGTTGTTTACTGTCCCGCGCTGGCCAGTGCCGTGGTCATCGCCAGTGGGCGATTGAGTTCGAGTGTAAGTTGGGTGCCCGCGGGCAACATGGCCGAGCGATGTTTGCTGAGCCAGTGAACGCCGGTTGAGCCTGCGCCAACGACTCCGCCGATGACGATTCCGGGCGGACCGCCGATGAGGCCGCCGATCAGCATGCCACCCGCGGTGCCGCCGCCGGTTTCCAACTGATCTCGCCGGTCGTGACCCGATCCCTTAAATTCGCCCTCCTGGTTGACATCGCTGTCGCGCCCCGCATTGGTGTCGACCAGCGTGGCGTCGATGAAGAAGCGTTCACCAGTTGGGAGGATCAGAGCTTCAGGCAGAATTCCGATGGTCGGCTTGCCCGCAATGCGGCGCGGCTCGGCTACCTTGGTGACGCGGCCTTCTATCCGGGCTCCGGCGGGAATCACGGTCTTACCGTCAAGCACCACGGGCTGCGTCAAGCTTGCCTGGAAAGGGTCCCCAGCCTTGTTGCTGAAGGTCGCGAGAGTTGTTTCGAGCTTGACCATCAGGGCTGTGCCGGCGGGCACGGGCGAACCGGTCTGTGCCGCAGCCATCGTACTTAGGTAAGAGCATGCCAGCAGCAACATGCAAGGTAGAACTGTCCATTTCTTCATGAATCCTCCTGGAGCCTTCCAACCCGTGAGTCGTTCGATTGTTGCTTTGACTTTAGACCAGGCAGGTGACCGGGACAATATGCGGCCGAGCTAGGGAACCAGCGAAGATAAGGGTCGGGCATCTTCACTGGCTCTCGGCTTCCGGAGACGTCCTCAGTCGCCGTACGCTGTGGATTTCCGGCTGAAATAAATCTGTCAGAGATGTTTCCGGTTTGGGAAAGATGGTGTGGGGATGTGGGTACCCCCCTCCCCCATCCCCCTGAAAGTCCTGCTGGGCACGGGTTTCGCAAAAAATCTTGGCAAAATCTAGATGTCAAAGAACTTAGATGTCAAAATCTTGGGAACGCACGACTTAGGCGCAGGTCCGTGAGGGTCTCCGTAGTACGCCCGCTTCGACCATGATCGCGCGATTGAAGTGGTGGAGACAAGGTTAGATGTCACATGGAGCGGTGGAAAACTTCCGAGAAGGCCGTAATACGTTCGCAACCGCATACCGATTGCGGTGTTGAACTCGGATGCCTTCCGAGGCGGAGAACGCGATTATAATCGCAAGCACACATGCCCTTAGCGCCTGGAACCAAGCTCGGGTCGTACGAGATCATTGCCCCGATCGGCGCCGGCGGTATGGGCGAAGTCTATCGCGCGCGAGATATGAAACTCGCGCGGTTCGTAGCCATCAAGATTCTTCCTAAGGCATTTTCCTCTGACACGGAGTACCGGCAACGCCTCGAGCGCGAAGCCCGGGTGTTAGCGGCAATCAACCACCCCAACATTCTCTCGATTCACGACACGGCTGCGGAAGGCGACGTTCACTATCTCGTGTGCGAGCTTTTGGAGGGTATGACCCTGAGGTATCGCCTGCAGGAGGGTCCGGTAGCCATTCGGAAGTGTGTCGAGATCGCCATCCAAATCGCGAACGGCCTGGCGGCTGCTCACGAGAAGGGCATCATTCATCGCGACCTGAAACCGGAGAACATATTCCTTCTGAAAGACGGGCGGGTAAAGATCCTGGACTTCGGCCTGGCGAAGCAGGCGGCGTCGAACGAGGATGGGAACACCCTCTCGTTCGCCGAGCCTCGGACGCAGGACGGGCTTCCGCTTGGAACCGTCGGATATATGTCGCCCGAACAGGTGCGCGGACGCCCGGCTGATGTGCGCTCCGATATTTTCAGTCTGGGAGTCGTGCTGTACGAGATGCTGGCAGGCCGACATACGTTTGCTGGCGACTCTTCCGTCGAGGTGATGAACGCGACCCTGAAGGAGGATCCGCCTGATCTGGCGGCCAGTGGCAGGAACGTACCCAAAGGCTTGTCCAGCCTGACTAACAGGTGCCTGGAGAAGAATCCGGATGAGCGAATTCAATCTGCGCGTGACCTGGCGTTTGCGCTGGAAGCGGCGGAGTCCGGCAGTGTGCCGGCTGCCGTACCCGTCCCGTCGTCTCATCGCGGTCGCACCAGAGTCCTGGCCTATGTCGCGCTCGGGATGCTCCTCATCGTGTCCTACTTCGCCGGCCGTCATTTTCGTCCCGCTGTGACTCAGGCTGCGCCGAGTTTCCGACGGCTTACCTTTCGACCGGGAACGATTCTTGCCGCGCGGTTCGCCCCCGATGGCCGCACCATTGTGTATGGCGCAAAGTTAGATGGGCAGTCGAGCCGGATTTACGTGACCAGTTCGGATAGTCCGGAGTCTCGGGCTCTGGATGCAGATGATGTCAGCCTGCTCGGCATCTCTGATAGCGGAGAATTGGCCGTAGTTCGAGGTTGCCGTCACGAGGCAATGCTGGTGGATTGCCACGGGACTCTGGCAAGAATGCCGCTCTCCGGAGGAGCACCGCGAGACATCATGAATGGCGTGCAGGCGGCGGATTGGGTCCCGAAAACCGATGAATTAGCTGCGGCGCACGAAGTTGGCGGAATTAGCCGTGTGGAGTTTCCCATCGGAAACATAGTCTACGAAACTTCCGGTTGGATCTCTTCTATTCGGGTTTCGCCCGATGGCAGCGAAATCGGCATCGTCGAAAACCCTACCCCAGGTTCTGACACCGGCGACGTGCTGGTGGTGGGTGGGCACGGCGAAAGGAAGGCTCAAGCGGACGGATTCGTAAGCGTGGAGGGCTTGTCTTGGTCCCCTTCGGGGAAACAGGTTTGGTTCGTCGCCAACCCTTCAGGGGAGGGCTGGGCGAACGAACTCCATTTTCTGGATGGTTCCGGACAGGGTGGGCTCATGCGGAGATTCCAGGGAACGACTCGTCTGCACGATATCTTTCGAGACGGACGCATGCTCATAACCCGGGAGGACTGGCGCATAAGCCTAGACTTCCGCGAAATTAAGGACACGCTGGATAAAGATCTCTCCTGGTTTGATGGATCTGAGATCGAAAACCTGGCTCCCGACGGCAGTGAAGTTCTGTTCATTGAAACTGGAGAGGCACCGCGCATCAGCGATCTTTACTTGCGGAAGACTGACGGCTCTGCCGCCATCCGATTAGGAGAAGGAGACTGGGCAGATCGTTCACCGGATGGGCGTTGGGTCATTGCAAGTGACGCTAGTGACCGTGAGCTTTTCCTGATTCCCACCGGCGTAGGTAATCTCGAGTCGATTCCTGCATCAGACTTCATCAAGACCTATGGAGCAGTCGGATTTCTTCCAGATGGAAGACACATTGTTTTTGCCGCGAGTGATGGCCAGCATTGGCGTATGTACACGCAGGACTTGAACGGCGGCAAGCCGGTGGCGTTTTCGCCCGAAGTCGGACAGGGCGGGCCTCAAAGTTTCAAGCTAGTCTCCCCCGACGGCAAGTTCGTTTGGAATCGCGATCAGCAAAACAGATTGACCATCTACCCGCTGGACGGCTCGGCGCCGCGTCTTGTGCCGGGACTATCTCCCGGCGACATTCCCGCCAACTGGGCGAGCGACAGCAATCACGTTTACGTCTATCAAGATGAATTCCCGCTGATCGTTTCCAGACTGGATCTGATGACTGGGAAGAAAGCTCCCGTGGCGCAGTTCAATCCCCGTGACCCTGTCGGTCTTGAGGGGGTGAGGGCGGTAAGAATGACTCCGGACGGGAGATTTGGGGCGTATTCCTACATCCGCGCCTTGTCAGAACTCTACTTGGTTCGGGATTTCAGCGTACAGTGACAAGGCTGTGCTCCAGCGTGAAGAATCTCTGAAGGTGCTCCGCGCTGCCCTTGTTGGTCGGCCACCCGGAAGCTATCCGTAGACGGGGTGCTGGGATCTTGGCGTCGTCTCAAGGCAAAAAGCTTGTGTTAGCGCTTATGTCGACTGTGAGCGCTGTCACATTGCCGTCATCTCCCATCCGCTATAATTGTGAGTTTCGGAATCACTTCATGGGATCGGCGTGGTGATCGACGACTCGAAACGCATAACAGGCCGGAAGAACGGAAAAGACTTCATGACGAATATTGGTGCAATCATCGGGCGCGAGGTGCTGGATTCACGTGGCAATCCTACCGTAGAAGCGGAAGTGCAACTCGTGAGCGGGGCGGTTGGGCGGGCGATTGTCCCAAGCGGAGCATCGACAGGCGAGCATGAGGCCGTCGAGCTGCGCGACGGGGACAAGGCTCGTTTTCAAGGTAAAGGAGTTCTGAAAGCGGTAGAGAACGTCAATGGCGAGATCGCGGAAGCGGTGGCGAATCTGGATGCTGCCGATCAGCGCGCACTTGATCGGAAGATGATTGAACTCGATGGCACGGAGAACAAGAGCCGCCTGGGAGCGAATGCGATTCTCGCGGTATCGATGGCGGCGGCGCGCGCGGCCGCGGCGGAATACGGGCTGCCGCTCTACCGCTATCTCGGGGGGGTGGGGGCGAATACATTGCCCACGCCGATGATGAACATCCTGAATGGGGGAGCGCATGCCGACAACAATGTGGACTTCCAGGAATTCATGGTGATGCCGGTGGGCGCGCCTTCGTTTTCCGAGGGGTTACGCTGGGGCGTGGAGGTTTTTCATACCCTCAAAGGAGTGCTGAAGAAGCGCGGCTACAACACGGCAGTTGGAGATGAAGGCGGATTTGCGCCTTCGGTGAAGTCGAATGTCGAGGCGATCGAAGTGGTGCTGGAAGCGATTCAGCAGGCCGGCTACAAGCCGGGAGAAGAGATCGCCATCGCTCTCGACCCCGCCGCCAGCGAGTTCTATCAGGGCGGCAAGTACGTCTTCAAGAAGTCGGATAAGTCCAGCAAGAGTTCGGATGACATGGTGAAGTTCTATGCCAAGTGGGTGAAGGATTATCCCATTCTTTCATTGGAGGATGGCCTCTCTGAAGACGACTGGGACGGCTGGCAGAACCTGACCAAAGAACTCGGCGGGAAAATTCAGTTGGTGGGAGACGACATCTTCGTCACTAATATTCAATTTCTGCAGGAAGGAATCGATAAAGGTGTCGCCAATAGCATTCTGATCAAGGTGAACCAGATCGGCACGGTCAGCGAGACTTTGGATGCAATTGACTTGGCCCGGCGCAACGGATACACGTCGGTGATCTCACACCGATCAGGGGAAACAGAGGACACGTTCATCGCCGACCTTGCCGTGGCTACCGGCGCGGGCCAGATCAAGACCGGCTCGGCTTCGCGCACCGACCGCATCGCGAAGTACAACCAGTTGCTGCGGATTGAGGAAGACCTAGGTTCGTCGGCGAGATTTCTCGGGTTGAAGGCGCTGAACTGCCGCGTATAATCTAGCCTCTGAACTTCTGAAGGAGGAATGAGATGCGGGCTCGTATTTTCACGCTTGTATGCCTCTTGGTGCTGGCGAGCGGTCCCGCCATCGCTCAGACTCCGGCTGGCCCGGATACTCCCAGCAAAGAGGACGTGGTCCGCTTCTTGGATTTATTGCAGATCAAGGCGCGCATGGTCCAAATGATGGATGGCATGAAAGGCAGCATGAAGACCGGGGCAGAAGCCAGTTTAAAGCAGCAACTACCGAACGCGACGCCCGAACAATTAGCAAAAGTGGATGCCTTCGCGGATACGGTTTTCAAGGCTCTCCCGATCGACGAGATGGTTGATGCCATGATTCCGATTTACCAGCGGCATCTTACAAAAGCTGACCTGGATTCGATCGTTGCTTTTTACTCTTCGCCGGCCGGAGAAAAGCTTCTGAAGGAGCAGCCGGCAATGATGGCCGAGGGCATGAAGGCTGGTCAAGATATCATGCTGAAAAGAGTTCCCGAACTAACCCAGCGGCTAAACGAGCAGGTGGCGCAACTGGCAAAGGAAGAAGCGCAGAAAAATCCTCCATCGGCCAAGAAATAACAACGTCCACGAGAATCAAAATCCCAGTTCTATCATCTGCCGAGGGTCTGTACGCCGTCGCTGGGTTCGTTCGAACAAAATCAGGAGCTTATGTCCCGTCCCAAACCGCTTGTTCTGATAATTCTCGACGGCTGGGGTTACCGCGCGGAGACCAAGGCTAATGCCATCGCTCTCGCGCGCAAGCCTACCTATGACCGGCTGCTGCGCGAGTATCCCAACACGCTGATTCATACCAGCGGACCTTTTGTTGGACTGCCCGAGGGACAGATGGGCAACAGCGAAGTGGGACATCTCAATATGGGCGCGGGGCGCATCGTTCACATGGACATCACCCGCATCGATCTGATGATCCAGAACGGCGAGTTCTTCTCGCATCCCGTGCTGCTTGCGGCCATGAAGCATGCCCGCGTGGGTGAGCGGAGACTGCACCTGTTCGGCCTGGTCTCTGATGGCGGCGTGCATTCACAGCAGGCCCATCTTTACGCGCTGCTGAAAATGGCGAAGCAGAACGGCGTAGACCGCGTTTTCGTGCACGCATTCATGGATGGCCGCGACACGCTGCCTACGAATGGTGCTGGCTATCTCGAACAGTTGCTCCAGAAGATGCGCGAGTACAACTCCGGAAAGATTGCTACGGTGAACGGCCGTTACTACGCGATGGATCGCGACCGGCGCTGGGAGCGCATTCTCAAGGCCTACAATGCGATGGTCTTTGCCGATGCCGAAGGGGGCAAGAGCGCGGATCCGGTTCAAGGCATGAAAGATTCATACAACCGGGGGGTCACCGATGAATTCGTTGTGCCGTTTGTGTGCACCGAGAAAAACGGTCAGCCGCTGGCGACCATACGGGATGACGACGCCTGCATCTGCTTCAATTTCCGCGCCGACCGCGTCCGGCAGATCACGCGTGCGCTGGCGCGCAACAGCGGGCTCAACGCGAAGGGTGGCAGCGATCTTCCAGGTGCGGCAGATCTCGATGCCACAATTCCTCGCGACCGAGTGCCGAAGAATCTGCACTATGTTTGCATGACGCAGTACGACAAGCACTTCAGCCTGCCGGTAGTGATTCCGCCGGAATCGATGGCGAACATTCTGGCTGATGTGATGGGCAATCTCCACATGCGCAACCTGCGGGTGGCCGAGACCGAGAAGTACGCCCACGTCACTTATTTCTTCAATGGCGGCGTGGAACAGCCATTTCCCGGCGAAGAGCGGGTGATGGTGCAGTCGCCGAAGGTCGCGACTTACGATCTGAAACCGGAGATGAGCGCCGCCGGCATTGCCGATGCCGTCGTGAAGGCTACGGAAGAAGGAACGTTTGACGTGATCATCGTCAATTTCGCCAACGCGGACATGGTCGGGCACTCGGGCAAAATTGAGCCCACCGTGAAAGCCGTTGAAACCGTGGATGCCTGCCTGGGACGGATCGAAACCGCCGTTCGTGCCAAGGGTGGCGCCATGCTCATTACCGCGGATCACGGCAATGCCGAGATGATGATCGACCCTGCGACCGGCGGGCCGCATACGGCGCATACTACGAATCCTGTACCGTTTATCGTAGTTGCCGAAGATGCGAAGCAGTACACGCTCAAGCCCAACGGCTCGCTGCGGGATATTTCGCCGACGATGCTCGGGATACTCGGCGTTGATGAACCGAAAGAGATGACGGGAAGGGATCTTCGCGCGTTCCGGAAACACAAATGAAAGCCGCAAAGGACGCTGAGAACGCCGAGTCTGGCTTCAGCGTTTTCAATCAGCGATGATGCAATCTCCAGATCTCCCAATCACACGATGACGAGGCTATTGATTGTCGTTCATCACGAGTTTGATTTATGGAACGTGCCCGCCTGGTTTCCTGAAAGAGTGCGGACGGAGTTCCCTCAGGTCGAAGTGGAACACAGGACTAGTTATGAGGGTGCCGAGTCGCATCTACGGGACTGCGAGATCCTGTTTGCGTTCTCGCTCCGTCCCGAGGATTTCAAGTCGGCGCGGAATCTGCGCTGGATACACACGCCCACGGCCGCGGTGCATCAGTTGCTCTTCCCGGAGTTGGTGGGCAGCGATGTGGTTCTCAGTAATGCCCGCGAAGTGCATGGTCCCGTGGTTGCCGAGCACGTGATCGCGCTCATGTTTGCGCTCGCGAAGAAACTTCCACAAGCGGCACGGATGCAACAAAAGCACGTTTGGGGGAAGAGTGCGATCTGGAATGATGCTCCCCGGCCGCGCGAAGTGGCGGGTGCCACCCTTGGCCTGATCGGGCTCGGCGGCATCGGGCGCGCGGTGGCTCGCATGGCGTCGGCACTAGGGATGCGGGTGATCGCGGTGCGGGAACAGCCGGAGAAAGAACGACCCCAGGGAGTGGACGCGGTCTATGCTTCGGCCCAGATCAACGACCTGCTATCGCAGTCAGATTTTGCCGTGGTGGCCACGCCGCTGACCGAAGCGACGCGTGGATTGATCAATGCTGATCGTCTGGCCGCCATGCGGCCGGATGCCTATCTGATCAATGTAGGCCGCGGCCCCCACGTCGATGAGGCCGCACTGGCCGACGCGCTTCGGAACCACCGAATTGCGGGTGCTGCGCTGGATGTCTTCGACCAGGAACCGCTCCCGGCCGAATCGCCGCTGTGGGATCTCGAAAACCTGCTCATCACGCCGCACACCGGAAGCCTCACGGAAAAACTCTGGCAACGGCATTATGTGGTGTTCTCGGAAAATCTCCGGCGCTATCTCGCGCGCGAGCCGCTACTTTTTACCGTCGACAAACAGAAAGGATACTGAACCGGCCCGTCGACTGTTATCGAGAGGGAGGCCGACCGTCGGCTCGTGCTACAGTTTTCTCGACGGTTGTGTTGGCCCCAATTCCATGGAACCACGACTGATATGGATCAACCTGCTGGTGAAGCTGGGCGTGGCCGCGGCCGTGTCCAGCAGCCTGGTGCGTTCCGTGGAGTTCAAGTCGCTTCTGTTTCGGGAAGAGCGCTCGTTGCGCCAGAAGATTTATCTGGTGCTGTGGTTCGGGTTGCCGATTACGATCGGGGTATGGATCCGGTTCTCGGCCAAGAGCTTTATCGCGGGAGACTTGAGTTTCGAAACCGCGCTCTTGCTGGGAGTGATCGGCGGCCGCTGGGCAGGCGTTCTGGGCGGCATATTAATGGCCCTGCCCGCGCTGGTACACGGCGAATGGGCGACACTGCCTTTCGGCATGCTTTGCGGCTTCATCGCCGGTCAGCTGCGCACCATGGCGCTGGATAAGGACGACATCTGGTCATTCTCTCCCTTCATCGATCTCAGTATTTATCGCCTGATTCGCCGCAATCTGCCGACGCCCCACCTGTTCGACTGGCAGATCATGTTCTTCACTACGATCGTGGGGCTGCGATTCGTGCAAAGCCAGTTGTTCCGATATTTCCCGCAATCGATCTTCAGCCTGGACAGCAGCAATCTGTGGGTGGAGGCGGCGATTTATGCGGCCTCGGCAATGGCCATCGGGATTGAACTCAAGATCTTCAACAGTGTGCGCATCCAGATCAAACTGGAAGAGCAGGAACGGCTGCTGTTGCACGCGCGCATGGAAGCGTTGCAGAACCAGATCAATCCTCATTTCCTTTTCAATACCCTGAACTCGATTTCTTCTCTGGTGCGCTTTGATCCGGATAAAGCCCGCGACGTGATTTCGAAACTGGCCACCATTCTCCGGCGTTTGCTCAACAGCGCAGACTCTTTCGTGCCTCTGCGGGAAGAAGTGGAATTCATCGACAACTATCTCGATATTGAAGTGGTGCGTTTTGGACCGGACAAGCTCCGCGTAGTGAAGGAACTGGACCCCGCGTCGCTCGACGTGATGGTTCCCAGCATGCTTTTGCAGCCGCTGGTGGAAAATTCGATCAAGCACGGACTTTCCTCGATGGTTGAAGGTGGCAGCATCTACCTGCGCAGCCGATTGGCTGACACCGGGCTGGTTATCGAAGTGGAAGACGATGGCGTGGGTATGGCGGCCACGCAACCGGTGGAATCAACCAGCACGCCAGGCGCCGGCATCGGCATGGCCAACATCTCCGAGAGGCTGCAAGTGCTGTATGGGGATACCGCGCGCATGACGATCGACAGCCAGGAAGGGAAGGGAACTCTGGTCCGCATCCGGCTGCCGCTTTTGCAGGCGACGGGAGCGGTTCCGGAGGGCTTCTACGTAGAGCGCTCGACGACACGCCGGTAAAAGTCTTCGTATTGGGGAACGATCCTGCTGGAACAGAAACGGGACTGAGCGACGGCACGAGCCGCCTTCGCCATGGTCCGCAGCCGGCTTTCGTCGCTCAAGAGCTCGATGGCGTAGCGGGACATGGTATCTACATCGCCGACGTCGGCCAGATAACCGCTTACGCCATGTTCAATTACTTCCGAGACGCCGCCAGTGCGTGTCGCGATGGGAACCACTTCACACGCCATACCCTCCAACGCTGCCAGGCCGAAGGATTCCAACTCACTCGGCATCAGCAGGATGTCGGCGATTCCGAGCTTCTCCTGTACCTGGTCCTGCTTGCCCAGGAAGAGAACGTCCTCATGGATTCCTTTTTGCACCGCCAACCATTCGGCTACTGAACGGTCGGGACCGTCGCCGATCAGCATTAATCTCGCCGGAACTTTCTTGCGCACGCGGTCGAAGATCTCGACCACGTCGGAGACGCGCTTCACCGGACGAAAATTAGAGAGATGTACCAACAGACGCTCACCATTGGGGGCATACTCGGCGCGAAGCTCGGCGTTGTTGTTCCGGACATACACGTCACAATTGACGGAGTTGTAGATCACCTGGATTTCTTTCTTCACATCCAAAACCCGCATGGTGCGGTCGCGCAGGTAATTGGAGACGGCGGTGACGCCGTCGCTTTGGTTAATGGAATAGCGGGTGATGGGCAGGTAGGAGCGGTCAATCCCTACCAGTGTGATGTCGGTGCCGTGCAGGGTTGTAACGAAGGGTAGCCGGCGTCCTCGCGGACCATCCCCCAGCATCTGGCGCGCCAGCAGTGCGCTTACCGAGTGGGGAATCGCGTAGTGTACGTGCAACAAGTCGAGATCGTACAACTGCGCGACCTCGGCCATGCGCGTGGCCAGAGCCAGATCGTACGGCGGATAGTCGAACAGCGGGTACCGCGACACTTCGACTTCATGATAATGAATATTGGGTTCCGCTCCCCTGAGCCGGATGGGCTGGGCGTAGGAAATGAAATGGATCTCGTGGCCGCGCTGCGCCAATTCCAAACCAAGTTCGGTGGCGACGACGCCACTGCCGCCGTAAGTGGGGTAACAAGTGATCCCAATCTTCATTCCGCTAAGGTCCGCCCTTTTCCGGTAGTCCTGTATTCGATGGCAGGAAACAATAGAGGATGCAGATTGTACAGGCGCAGAGGGCTTGACGCGAGGAAACAGTGATCTAAGGAGGAGGAGTTACTCTTCGGCCTTTTGCTTTGGCATGGGAATGCCGGGATCCAGCTTGTCCAGGTGGGCTTGGAAGCGTTTCTTGGAGTCGTCTGGCAGACCGGTAAATTCGATGCCCATGCCGACTCCGGGATCGCGCGTGCGGACGGTGGCAAAGGAGGTGATGTGCTCCTGATCGATCCAGAAATCCACTTTGAGCACGGTGGTGACGGCCAGTGGCATGGCTGTCTCAACATAACAACCGTTCCCGCTGATGTCGGTGGCGTTTACCCGCATGGGAGTATTCACGCGCTCATCGCGGAATTCCAGGGGAAACGAGATCTTGTGACGCTGAAACCTTCTGCGGTTGTCCGGAGTAGGAGCCGGCAGGTTAGACTGCACCTCCGCCGGCAGCTTGGAAATCCATGGGCACTCCTGATCCGTGACCAACTGAACTCCGACTTGAACTTTCTTTAATCCTGTGGCTTCCGTCACCCAGATTACTTTGCAGCGAGCTTTCTTGGTCTCGTATTGAACGCCGATGACGTCGCCCACCTTCAACTCCTGCTCGATGCCGCTAATGCAGGCGCCGGTGATGCTCACGTTCTGTGCAGTGGCGTTCTGATGGAAGGGTTGGCCATTCGCGCCCATACCCCACACACGTATGCGCAGGTCCAAGGTCGCTCGCGGGGCTGCCCCAGTGGCAGACATGATAAAAGCCTCCCAGCTTGAATATCTGAGCCGGTTCTAATGCAATGATAACCCAGAGAGGTACCTGCCCAAGGTTACGAAGGTCATTCGATCCTGACGGCTCGCTCAATGACAACCGGAAAACTCTATGGCTTGGTCTCTGGCGTCGTGAGGTTGCGGTACGAAATCAAGGCTATTCCCTCATTCAACAGCAACTGCCGGACCTCGGGCATGGTCAAAAGGCGCAACTCGGTTTCGCGCGACTCGCGCAGGCGAGTCTTGGCGGACTTCAGATCATCGTCGTTATGGCCGGGGTGGCAGACGAATTCCCATGTGCCTTCTGGAATGATTGCGGCGATAGCGCGAAACAGTTTTTCATCGAGCGCGCCAGTCACGACGACCCCAAGGGTGCCATCGGGAGTTGCGAAACCCTCCCGTTTCGCTGCGTCGCGGAACTTGGCGGCCAGAGTGCGAAGAATCCGCACCTCGGCGTAGCGTGTCCAAAGGCTGGGACGCGTCAGCAGCGTACTCGACTTGAGCGGCTTGCTTGGGCCAAATGGATTGCGCACAGCTTGCACGCCGCAGGCACGGGCAGCGCGCAGCAGGGGCCGCAGCACCCCTGGAAACAGATGTGTGTGTTTGTGGGTATCCACGTGGGAGACGCTGAGGCCAGCCGATTGGAGCTTGCGAATCTGCGCGCTGGCCTCGAGTTCAATCTCGTGCGGATTCAGGCGGCCGGCCAGGGCGCGGGCGGCGAAAGATTTCAGGCCGTCGCGGAAGCGAGCGCCGCCGGAACGTCTCTCAGTCAGGGAAGGTAGTCGTTCCGCATCAAGAACCGGCTCGCCGTCGATCAGTACCACATGGCAGCCCACGCTGACACGAGGAACGGTTGCTGCCAGGCGCACGGCGTCTGCGAAGGCGCCCCCATTGGCCATCAGCGTAGAAGAGGTTACGATTCCGCGAGTATGAGCCTCGACGATGGCGCGATTGATGCCGGCAGTGAAGCCAAAATCATCGGCATTGACGATCAGACGGCGCACCGCGTCAGTCTAGCAGGGGGAGAGAGTGGTTCGCGGACAAGCGAGATTGCGGTCTGGCGTTTGACCGATTTTTCGCGGCTCGCGTAGACTCGGTGGTGAGCGGTTCGCGCGGGATTCCACTCGATCGCGTTTCGGCCTGCGCGGCGCTTGCTCTGCAGAGCGAAGGGATGTGGTCGCGCAAAAGCCGAGGTACGGGGCGGTTAGCTCAGCTGGTTAGAGCGCCTGCCTTACAAGCAGGAGGTCGCAGGTTCGAGTCCTGCACTGCCCACCATTCTTTTCAATGAGCGACCCGACACATAGGTGACAGATCGTACCGGACACATAGGTTACACTTTTTCCCCTTTCGGGGAGGAAGTGATGCCGTGGAAGGAGTGTTCGGTAATGGATGAGAGACTGCAG
>JBAUVZ010000044.1:0-59879 GCA_049583505.1 Candidatus Sulfotelmatobacter sp. | reverse complement strand
CCTGTTCCGCATGCCCGTCGACCTGCGGATCGACACCGACGGCAAAACCGAAGACAAGAAACTCGAAGTGGTAGGCACCAACTCACCTTTTACCGTTGAAACCTTCGGACGCCCGCGGCGAATCGCCATCGATCCCGACCACCATGTGCTCACCAACTCTTCGGACGTGAGGCTCCGCTCTTCCATTCTCCGCGGCATGGCTATGCAGCAGCAGGGCGACCTGTCCGGTGCGCTCGCCGAGTTCAACAAAGCCCTCGACCTCAACAAAAACAGTTCCTTCGCCCACTACCGCATCGCGGAGGTCTTCTTCCAGCAGAAAAATTACCAAGCTTCCGCGAACTCCTACCGCGCTTCCATCAACGGCGACGGCGAGCCCCGCTGGACCGAAGTCTGGAGCCATCTCCAACTGGGCAAGATCTTCGACATCACCGGCCAGCGCGAGCGCGCCATCAACGAATACCGGCAAGCCATCCAGACCAACGACGATACCTTCGCCGCCCTCGAAGAAGCGCGAAAGTATCTGGCCAAAGCCTACGAGCGGCCCAAGAACAAAGAGTAGAAGAGTAGGAGTTGAAGGTAGAGCAAGAGGGTATTAGCTGCCCTTCGCGCCGGTTCCCAAGACTTTGGCCTTTTCCCCACGCGCTGGGTCGAATTGCAAGACTTCACCTTGCAAGACATCGCGAGAATCGGCATCCACAGTAGGCACCGCGAATTGCCGCATCCCGCCAAGCCGGCGCCGAATACGCGGCATGAACGAGGCATTTCGGCCGCGAGCCTCCGTGAAGGCCTCGAATTGCACCTTTTGCAGCGCGTCTTTCGGCAGCATGGCCGGCTGTAGACGATCCTGTTGCAGTCGATCTTTCGGCAGTCGATCGACAATGCCAGTTCCTTCGCTGCGCAGCCGCTGAATGCGCGCTGCAGCGTTGTCCACTACCCGTGCGAACTCGGCTCCATCCCTCTTGCGCCTTTCCCGCAATCGCCGCTTCGCGTCCTCGACAGAGAACCAGGTACGATTTCGCTTGGACTCCCTGGGAGGGCTGAGCCGAGACACCTCGCAGAGATGGGCGTAAACTGCAAGTTCTCGCTTGCCAGACTTGGCAGCTGGTTTCCGCCCGCCCCGCTCTCGACGAACATATCTGGCGAATGGCGCTTCCTCGATCCGTCCATGAACCCCCGCCTCCTCGAAGGCCTCCAGCGCCGCCGCCTGGGCGTGGGTCAGCCCCGGTTCGGCGCTGCCCTTGGGAAAAGTCCACCGCCCTCCCCCACGAGTCCGAACCAGCAGGAACTCGACGCTGCCGCCGCGCACCCGGTAGCAAACCGCGGCGACCTGTTCGCATTCGCACAACTCGCGAAGCTCCGACAGTCGAACGAACTCAGCCGATGTCGCATGTCTCCGACTTGGTGAACGGACGGCAGTCAAACGCGAATCACGCGGATTCCTCACAACAGCGCTCATCGCAACAGAGTGCACGATACCGTCCGCCTCTGCCTAGAGCCCAACTTGGTTCTCTACGCATCGAGAGCCTGACGGCATCCTCGATCCCGAAGCCGTCTCCGGAATCCTTCTACATACTTGCGCCTGGCGACTCCGCGAAGACAGTATTCATATTTAACGACCCGCAACGTGCCATCAGGAGAGCCCTTGGAGAACATGCGCTGTCTTCGCTGTAACCGCGAGCTTGAGGCCGGACATAAGTCTGTTGCTCTGTATATGTTCGCCCAGACCGTGGGAGTCAAGCCGCGCCAGAAGTCGACCGCCCATCGCATCTCTTTCTGCCCCCAGTGCTCGGTCTCCCTAGCCATGGGACCGCCGCCTGAAGGTGCCCTCAACATGGCCGCGTGGGATATGATCCGCGACCTCGTCGGGTCAGACCCAGCCCTGAATCAGGCGGCCTGGGAGAACCTGAGCGGAGTCTTAGGCTTACTCCCGGCCACCGGCACCGACGGCACCGCTCGTTCCGCGCCAACTGGTGGCTACTTCGAGTTCTAGACGGCTCAGCGCACGGTTTCCTGCCGATCATGCGGGGAATCTCGCTACCGGTCCCCGGATTCCCTTTCCCAGCTAACCCTTTTCGCCTTCCCAATGTCTAAAGAATCAACAGCAGCGGGGAACATCGGATGAACCGGCTCCGTATCACTGATCAGATGCTTAAACGAGAACCGTTTGGGCGGGATTGAGACCCCTCGCCCGAACGTTACCCGGGACCCCCACGCACCTCCCCGGAGGCGTGGGGGCGTATCACATGCGAATACTTCTTGACATCGTACGGCAGTCACTGTCCACGCTATGGGCGCATAAGCTGCGTTCCTTCCTCACCATGTTCGGCATCGCCTGGGGCGTGGGCTCTCTGCTCCTTCTGGTAGGTCTAGGAGAAGGCTTCCGCAGCGGTCAGGACAAGAATCTCGCTGAACTAGGTCAAGACATAATGTTTGTCTTCCCGGGCCGTATCCCCGCCGTCGCCGGCAGTTATCAATCGGGGCAGCCTTACTACTTTACCTACGCCGATTATTTCGCTATTCGCGACCAGTCTAGATTTCTGCGCGCGGTCTCTCCCGTGCTCGAACGTGATGATATCCGCGCGGTGAGCGATTTCGGTTCCACCAACGGCCAGGTCTTCGGCGTCGCTCCGGAGTACAACCAGATTCGTACCCTGCCCACCGATCCCGGACGCTGGTTCAATGACGAAGACAACACCCAGCATCGGCGCGTGGCTATCGTTGGATGGGAACTGCTCAAGAACATGTTTCCCGGAGAGCCTGCTGTGGGCAGCACCATCCTGCTCAACGACATGGACTTCAAGGTGATCGGCGTCATCCCCAAGATCGGCAAGGAAGGCGAGAACGGCACCAACCACCGTATCTTTGTGCCCTTCGATACCATGCGCATGCTTTTCCCGCTCAAGGCGCAGAACACGGAGAATGCGATCTCGTTCATCAACTACCGGCCCATAAAGAAAGAGTTACACGTCGAGGCCATGCATGAAGTTCACGCCATCATTGCCCGGCGCCATGGTTTCGATCCAAGCCTTGACGACGCCTTCATGGACTGGGACACCATCGACGGGTCCATCCGCGTCGCAAAGATTTTTGACGCGATGGATTGGTTCCTCGGGGTGGTCGGAGTGGTTACACTCGCCCTGGGCGCCATCGGCATCATCAACATCATGCTGGTCTCGGTTACCGAACGGACGCGGGAGATCGGCTTGCGCAAGGCCCTGGGCGCCACACACCGCAACATCATGACTCAGTTTTTTGTCGAAGGAGCATTCCTCACCGCGTTCAGCGGCGGCATTGGCTTGGCAATCACCACTGCTTTCGTGGCTCTGCTGGCGCAGTTGCCTTCCCCGGAGGGATTCGACACGCCGCGCATCGTGCCCGCTTCCGCCGTCATTGCCATTCTGTCTCTATCTTTGTCCGGCATCGTCGCCGGTCTTTATCCCGCGCGCAAGGCAGCGTTGCTTCCTCCTGTGGAAGCGCTGCGGCAGGAGTAATTATGCTGGGCGACCTGGGCACACAAGCTTTCAGCGCGCTGAAGCACAACCGCCGCCGCTCCACGCTCACCATGCTGGGCATGGCCTGGGGCATTGCCACGGTGGTCTTGCTGCTGGCCTACGGTTCCGGCTTTCAAGACGCTTTGATGGTCGCCTTCCGCACCTTTGGAGGCAACCTGGCCGGCATTTTCCCGGGACGCACTTCGCTGCAGGAGGGCGGTGCCAAAGCCGGCGTACAGGTGCGCCTGACTCGCGACGATCTCGAGTTCCTCCGAGCCGAGTGCCCCATGCTCACCCGGATTTCTCCCGAGGTCGATAAGCAAAGCCAGGTAGCTTTCGGCACTCGCAGCGCCAGTTACGGGATTCACGGAATTTCCTCCAGCTACGAGAAGATTCGCGCTCTCGATGTGGGCGAAGGTTCATTCTTCGGCGAGCAGGACGATTTCACTCATGCCCGCGTAGCCGTCATCGGTTCGACCGTCAAGAAGAAATTATTCTCGGGCCAGAATGCGTTGGGCGAGGCCATTCGCGTCGATGGCATCGCTTATAAGGTCGTCGCCGTCCTCCGGCACACCATTTCCAACGGCGACGAAGACATGAACTCCCTGGTTTATGTCCCCTACAGCGCCATGAGTGACCTCAAGAACACTTACTATCTTGACGGCATCTTCATGGATTATGAAGGCGACCACAGCAAAGTGGTTGAGGGAGTGCGCAACTCCATGGCCTTCCATCACAACTTCAATCCCAAGGACGATCGCGCCATTTTCGTATTCGATGCCGTGAAAGATCTCGCCGACCTTAACGTGATCACGGTTGGCATCAAGGTTCTGCTGGGCTTCATTGGCTTGCTGACGCTAGGGATCGGCGGTGTGGGCCTGATGAACATCATGCTGGTCTCCGTGACCCAGCGTACCCGCGAAATCGGCGTCGAGAAAGCGCTGGGAGCGCGTCGCTGGCACATTCTGTTTCAGTTCCTCGCTGAGGCTCTGGTGATTACCGCTATTGGCGGCCTGCTGGGTGTGGTGCTGGCTTATCTCATCTCCTGGTCGGTGGGTTCACTCACTCTATGGAGCGCCTTCATTGAAGATGCCCCCGAAGGCGATATCCACCTCTACATCGACACCGCCACGCTGATTTGGTCGACCGCGATCCTCAGCTTCGTCGGAATAGTCAGCGGCATGCTACCGGCAATCAAGGCAGCCATGCTGAATCCGATCGAAGCGCTGCGCTACGAGTAGCCCGGCGTCCCGCGGTTGCGAGTCGTCCTGCTTTACAATCCCCCTGTGCCCGAAACCACCACCACGCGCCTCGAGCGAGTCCTCACCCAGTTGCGCCTCTACGAGCACCCCCTGCTGAATTTCTCCGCGCGCTCCAAAGGCGAAGGCGTGGAAATAATCATCCAGTTCAAGGACGCCTCTGTCCCGGTGCACACCTATTACTTCGATCTCCATCCCCGCGACCTCGACCATCCCCAGTTCGAATGGAGCTTCCAGCGTCAGCTCTACGACGCGCTGCACGATTACTTCGTCGAAATGTTCGTCCGCACGCCGCAGGACCGCGCCGACCGCCGTCGGAAGGAATCGTGAGTCCGCTCCGTCGAAAGATCGAGCAGGAAATCCGCGACCGCGGCCCCATCCCCTTCTCGCGCTACATGGAACTCTGTCTCTACGACCCGGAACTCGGTTACTACTCGCGAAACGCGCAGCAGTTCGGCAAGGCCGGCGACTTCTATACCTCAAGCGACGTGCACGCCGTCTTCGGCCGCCTTCTCGCCCGCCAGTTCGACGAGATGTGGCGAGCCCTCGGCTCGCCTGAACAAATCGAACTGCTCGAACTCGGCCCCGGCCGCGGCCTGTTCGCGCAGGACGTCCTCGACTGGTCAGACAAGAAGTTTCAGGATTTCTTCCGCTCTCTGCGTTACGTTCTGGTAGAAAGCTCGTTCGCCTTGCGCGGGAGAATTAAAGAGACTCTTGGACGTCACATCGAATCCGGAAAAGCAGAACTCGCCGCGCTCCATTATCTAGACGAGGCGGCTTCTGATACGCCCACTATTGCGTTTGCCAACGAATTCTTCGACGCCCTCCCGGTCGAAATCCTCAGCGCAAAGGGTTCCCTTCGTATCGATACGCGCGACGGCCGCTTTATTGAAACCTGGGCGCAGCCTTCGCCCGAGGAACTTGAATTCCTCGATCGCTACTCGGTCCATCCCCTGCCAGACGAACGCATCGAAGCGCCTCTCGCCGCACAACAGACCATGGATCGCATTGCCGCCAAAATCCAACGCGGCTTCATCCTCGCCATCGACTACGGCTACACCCGCGAAGAGCAGCTGGCCGGACGCCATCGCGGCACGGTGAAGGCCTTGCGCCAGCACTCAGTCAGCGCCAACCCCTATGAGGCCCCAGGTGAACAGGACATCACTGCCGACGTGAACTTCACCGCACTCGCCGCCTCAGTGAAAAAGCACGGCATGCAAACGCAGAAGCTGATCACGCAGTCCCAATTCCTGATGGGCATCGGCGAAGCGAATCAGTTTGCCGATGCCTTCGAAGAATGCCGTCTGCCGCAGGAACGCGCGAAAGTTGCCCTGCAACTCAAGCATCTGGTTACGCCCGCAGGCATGGGCGAGAGTTTCCAAGTGCTGATTGCCAGTAAGGGAATCGAACAGGAAAGAATCGAGTCTTTATCCGGTTTGAACTTTGGCCGCAAAACAACCGTCCGATGAATGCCCCTAGCGTTTGATTTCCGCCAGCGTACCCGCCTTGCCTGCGGAAGCCGATTCGGCAGGCTTGGCCCCCGCCACCTCGGGATACTCGTACACTCCTCGCCCTGACTTCCGCCCCAGCCGCCCCGCCTTCACATACTGCACCAGCAGCGGCGCTGGACGATATTTCTCGCCCAGCGATTTGTGCAAATACTCAAGAATATTCAACCGCGTATCCAGTCCCACCAGATCGACTAACTCAAACGGCCCCATGGGATGGTTGAGCCCAAGCTTCAGCGCTTTGTCGATGTCCGCTGCGGAAGCAATCCCTTCCTGCAGCATATAGAACGCCTCATTGCCGATCATCGCATTGATGCGGCTGCTGATGAAGCCCGGCGATTCCTTGATCACCACGACTTCCTTCCCCATGCGCTTCCCTACTTCAATGGCGGTCGTCAGCGTATCTTCGTCAGTCTCCAAAGCCCGCACCACTTCAAGCAGCTTCATCTTGTGTACGGGATTAAAAAAGTGCATGCCCACGCACTTCTTCGCGCGGTATGTAACGCTGGCAATTTCGGTGACACTCAGGGAAGACGTGTTCGACGCCAGAATCGTCGTGGGACGGCAGATCTTGTCGAGCAGAGTGAAGATCTCAATCTTCGACTCCATCTCTTCCGGAACAGCTTCAATTACTAAATCGGCCTCGCGCGCAGCTTCTTCCACAGAGCCGGCATATTCCACTCGACGGAAGGCAGCATCGGCTTCAGGCGCCAACACCTTCCCCAACTCAACCGCTTTATCGAGATTCGCCCGGATCTCGCTCTCGGCTCGACGAAGCGCCGTGGGCAACAGATCTTCCAGAATGGTGCGGTAGCCGCCTATCGCCGCGGCATGCGCAATGCCGCGGCCCATGATGCCGGCCCCGATCACCGCGACGGTTTTCACCTGCGCCACTACGGGCCTACCTTTTCCAGATCCGCAATCGCGGCGTTGATGGCGCCGCCGGTAGCCCGCAAACTCTCCGCCAAACGCTTACGCTCCTCCGCATTCATGGCAGGAATGTAAATGCAGATGCGGCGCAGCGTGGCCGTGATGTCCTCCACGTAATTCATTGCGCGGATCAGTTCACCAGTTACTGGCATGAGGGCTCCTGTATGTTTATCGGCTCTTAAGATTGACTCTGACGGCTCCCAGCCCGTTCCACTGTCAAGCACAGAGTCGCAAGCTGGACTCCTTATTCTGGACGTGTCGGCGAATTTAGTAAAGGCGGGCATCCGGCGAGAACCGCATATAATCTCAATCGATTCTTTTAATGGGCCATCCCGGCTCACCGCGAATCTAAGTTATATGGCAGACAAGCCCATCAAACGCTGTATTTTCGCGAGCGGCTTCGATCAGACGCTCACCTTCAACGATTCCGGCTACGTGCTGGCTGAGTTAGTTGGCATTCCCACCGCGGAGTTCGAACGCAAAACCAAAGGCCTGGCCGCTGTATGCTGCGCGATAAAAGCCTGATTCCACTCTCGCACCAACATCAGCGCGCGCTGGCTCTATGCGTGCGCATCGATCGCGCCCAGCCCATCCCCGTCGCGGACCTGCAAGCCTGGCAAACGGAGATCGAACAACATTTCGCGCAGGAAATCGAAGTCCACTTCTCTGCCGAAGAGCAAGTGCTCTTCCCGGCAGCTCGACAGCTCCGGGAATTAGTTCCGCTGGTGGAAGATTTGATCGCCGATCACGCGGCGCTGCGCGAATCTTTTTCGCAAGCAAAAGCACGCAGCATGTCCCCGGAAACATTGCTCGCTTTCGCCCAACACCTCTCCGTTCACATCCGCAAGGAGGAACGCCAGCTTTTCGAACGTCTGCAGCAGTTGATGAATCCGGAAGAACTGACAAATCTCGGAGTGCATCTGGATGCGGCTCTCAAAGACGCTGCACACTCCTGCATCCTGCCGAACCAGGCAACTAGGCTTAGGCCTGGAAGATAGCTCGCTCTTCCTCACACAGTCCCAATCACAGCCCGTGGCGTTGCCTGAATCGCGCCGCAGCTTCCCGTCCCACGTAGCGTTCCAACAAGGCAGGCTCGGTTTTCCGCAGATCCACCACCACCAGACCGTCGAGCACATTGGAAAATTTCCGGTCCACATTGAAGCCGACCAGTTTGCCGCCAATCTTCGCGTATTGCCGCAGCAGGATCGGCAGTCCCTTGCCGTCACTTTCCACATCGGTGATTGGCTGCGACAGTTCCTCCAGATCGCGCAAAGCGTGGCACATGGCGCGGCAGTCCGACGGCCGCAACCCCGCTGGACGAAAGGGACGGCGGGGTTCGATCAGCCCCGCCAGTTCGTCTTCCCGCATGCGCGCCTCGAAGAATCGGTAGATCATTTCGCGCGATGCCTTGCTGTAATCGTTGCTGACGCTCACGGCGCCAAACAACACGGGGACTTCCGCATGTGTCGTCAGCAAACGTGCAATCCCCTTCCACAACAAAAGCAGCGGCGCGTACTGGCGCTGGTATTCCGGTCTGACGAACGACCGTCCCAGTTCCAGCGCGGGACCAATCTTCTCAAAAACTCGCGCATCGTAACGGAACAGCGTGCTCGTATAGAGGCCATTCACGCCGTGCTCTGCGACAATCTCAGCCGTGTTGCCGGCCCGGTATGCGCCCACCAGTTCTTGCTTGCTCTTGTGCCACAACAACACATGCCAGTAATAACGGTCGAAGCGGTCAAGATCTCTGCCTTTGCCCGTGCCTTCGCCGGCCAGGCGAAACGTCACTTCACGCAACCGTCCCAGTTCCTGCAGCATTCGCGGCGTCTCATCCGCCTTTGCCAGATAGACCGCCAGATCGCCACTCTCCGCCAGGCAACGGTCGCTGGCAAGGCAGCTCAATTCTGCCGCCAGCGTTGCGGCCGGCTCCGCCGCAGCAACTCGTTCCTGTACCTTCGCCGAAATCGTAGAGCGCACTGCCTCGGGCCATGAAGCCTCCGGCCGGCTTCGCCGCGCCAGCAGGTAAGTGCGCCAGCGTAAATACTCGATAGCCTCTCGATCGTCCGCAATGCTGCCGACCGAATCTCCGGGAATCTCGCTGCCCACGCGCACTTCCACCGTTCGTCCTTCTTGCTGCAGGAACTCCTGCAACAGGAAGGCAGTTCGCAGGCGCGGATGAATCATCCCGAAAAGATGAAAGCCCACACTGTTCCTGCCGCAAAAATAAACCGGCAGCGCCGCCGCTCCGTTGGCCACGACAACGACCGGACCGGTGGCAGGAATCCGCGCCGTGTCCGTCACATCTACGCGCAGTTCCACGCGCATCTCCGCCAGCAGGTTCTCCAGCCCGAAGCCCTCAGGAGATCGCCTCACCCGCCGGTAAAGCTCCCGCACCCGATCTACCGGAAGAAACTTCCCCGCCAAGGCCGGAATGCCGGAAAACTCCGCAACCTGCGCCAACACTTCCGCCGGCTGCTCTTCCTCGTGCAAATGGTTGGACGGCATGTTACAGAAATACAGGAACCGCTTTGCAGCATGATGAAGAGGAGGTTAAAAGCTGATGAAAGGTGGGGCCTGCCGCACCCAGAGAGTAACCAGAGGTAACATGCTTGGCGCCCAAATCTTCCGATCGATACGTCGCCTTGTAGTCTTCTACTTTACGTCTCCAGCCGGAAGCGCGTTTCCGCCAGCCCGTAAAGCTTGCGCCACACCAGTCGGTTGATCGTCACCACAGTCGCCGCCATCATCATGGTCGCGGCCAGCAGCAGGTGAAAATCGCCGCTGTCGGTAGCCTGTTGTATGGTCGCACCCAATCCAATCGTGGTGTAAATCTGTCCTTTGAAATGAAAATACTCGGCGACGATGCTCGCATTCCAAGCGCCGCCAGAAGCCGTCACCAGCCCGGTAACGAGATAAGGAAAAATTCCCGGCAGGATCAACTTCCTCCACCGCTCAATGCCCCGTATCCGGAAGACCGAGCAACATTCCTTCAAATCGGTCGGAATCGCCATCGCGCCCGCGATCACGTTGAACAACACATACCACTGCGTGCCCAGCAGAAGTACGACGATCGACGCCAGCCCAAGTCCCCCTCCGAGCCGAATCAGTACCAGCAGGATTACAGGCAGTAATGCCGTCGCCGGCACCGAAGCTGCAATCTGCGCCAGCGGTTGCGCAATACGAGCCAGCCGAGGATTGAACCCGATCGCCACTCCCGCTGGAATCGTCCACAGCGCACCGAGAAGCAACGCAAGATTCACCCGCAAGAAAGTTGCGCCGAGGCCGAGGGCTGTCTCATGCAATTCAGACTTCCCCAGTCCGCTCAGAATAATCGCGACCCGAACCACGCCGTAGCCAATGCCACCGAGCACTAGCACCGCCAGCCCGCGCAGCAGCCAATCCTGCCACGGAGTCGCGGCTCCCTCCAGACTTTCTTCCGAATGCTTCCGCGCAAAATACAGAAGCAGACGCTCCCCCAGCGGCTGCAGCGTTTTCTGCCGAATCCGGGCTAGCCCGCTCGAATGTTGCACTAGATTGAGCACCCACGATCGCGGAGCGTCCGTGCTTTCCACCTGCTCAACTTTAAACTTCTCCGCCCACGCAATCACCGGTCGCCACACCAACTGATCCAACACCACGATCACCCCCACCATGGCTGCGACACCCCAAAACATCGAAGCCGTGTCGCCCGCGCTAGCCGCGGTTTGCAAATAGGAACCTAGGCCGGGCAAACGAAAATCGCGCTGCCCCAGCACAAACATTTCGCACACCATCAGCGCGAACCATCCTCCGGCCACAGACATCATCGAGTTCCATACCAATCCAATCGCCGAAAATGGCAATTCCATCTGGGTGAAGCGCTGCCACCAGCTGAATCGGTAGATCCTTGCGGCCTCCCGCATCTCGTTCGGAATACTCTTCAGCGCAGCGTAGAAGCTGAACGCCATGTTCCATACCTGGCCGGTGAAAATCAGAAGGATTGCGCCCAGTTCCACGCCTAGCTGCCGCCCGGGAAAAAGCGCCACCATGGCCAGCATCACGCCAGGAAGAAAACTGAGCACGGGGATCGACTGCAGCACGTCCAGCAGTGGAAGCATAAAACGCTCGGCGCGCGGGTTATACGCCGCCACATAGCCATACACCAGCGCGAATCCCAGGCTGAGCACGTAGGCAATCGTGATGCGCAGCAGCGAATACCCCGCATACGCCGGCAGCGCCCGCAAGCTGCGCGAAATCTCAACCGTTGGCGTGAATGGCCCTAACCAGGAATGTCCCACCGTCACCACTGCATAAAATAGTGCAATCCCCGCACCGAACATGATGACATCGGGCAGGTGCGAAACCTCGATCCGCGGCAATTGCGTCCAAAGGCGATACGCCGAGAATCCCCGCAGAGTAATGCTCTTCTTCATGCGTCGGTTCCTACCCTCAATTGGAATCTTAGATCAGGCCTTCGGCGCGGGAGTCGAATCGTGGTTCTGATTGGTCTGCGCCGTCGCTGCTGGCTCGGTCTGAGCAGTTTCGGTCGGTGCCGCTTCGGTTTGCGCTGTTTCCGTTTGCACCAGCCGGCCACTCTCCCGGTCGTAATCGAAAATCTCCGCGTAGCGCCCCCAGTTCGTGGCCGTATCAAACTGGCGCTGCACTTCCTCCTCGGAGAAGTGCTCATCGAGAATGTCATGAAAAAATTCGTCGTTGATGGCGTGGTCCGACTTCCGCTTCAGAATGCTGTCGATCTGCTTCAGGATGGTGACGTGTTCCAGCGCCGCCTCGCGGAACAAAACTTTGCGCGCCTGAATATCGGCATCGGCGAACCTCACTCCCTGCCCGGAGAGTTGTACATCGCCCTCCTTCAACCGGGCGAAACCCAGCAACTGGCAGGCCTCCAGGATGGGCAACAGGTCCTCGACGTCCATCACCAGTTCTTCGCTCAGCCGAAAAAGATCTTCGCGTCCGCCGCGATCATGCAGCAGTTCGATCAGGCCGGCGATTCCGCCCACGCGGGCATGTGGCAGAATCTGGTATTTGCTTGTCCTCACCGGCGCTTCCGTCCTCTTCAAACCTCCCGGCGGCACAACGATTTCCCCCGTACTCTCCGGATCGGGTACAGCATGTTCGACGTCGGGTTCGGTCATGATTTTGTAGATGTAGTCCACCAGTTCGACGAACCGGCCAGACTTGCGGTCCCGGGGATGCGAAAGACGCACGTTAAAGTCCGAGCGGATGCGCGCCGGATTTCTGCCCAGCACCACGATGCGGTCCGCAAGCATCACTGCCTCCTCAATGTTGTGCGTCACGGTGAAGATGGCCTTGGTAGGCATCTTTTTGTTCAGCCACAGCTCCAGCAGTTCCCCGCGCAGATTCTCCGCCGTGAGCACATCGAGCGCGGAAAAAGGCTCGTCCATGAAAAGCACTTCCGGTTCCACCACCAGCGCCCGCGCAAAGCCCACGCGCTGCTTCATGCCGCCGGAAAGCTCTTTGGGATATGCCGTCTCGAAACCGTCGAGGCCCACCGTATCCAGCATGCGCAGCGCGCGCTTGCGGCGCTCCACCGCAGCCACACCCCGCGCTTCCAGCGGAGCTTCCACGTTCTCCAGTACCGTAAGCCAGGGAAACAACGCGAAGCTCTGGAAGACGATCGCAACGTTGGGCGCTTGACCGTTCAGCGGCTTGCCGTGCCAGAACAACGCCCCCGAGGAAGGTTGCGAAAGACCGCTAAGAATGCGCAGCAGAGTGGACTTGCCGCAGCCGGAAGCCCCCAGCAGGGCAACGATTTTTCCCGGCTCGATGGCAAAGTCCATGAGCCCCACGACCTGAATGCGCGTCCCGTCTGGCTGAGGATAAGACTTCTCAATCGCCCGCGCTTCGATAATGGGTTCCGTCGCCAAGAAAACCCCCGTAACGTCTATACACGATCTGGGACAAGGCGCAAAGCCTCCTCTACGCTTTGATGCTCTATTAACAATCGGCAGTGGGCGGGCATCTCAAGCCGCGAAATCCTCATCCGCCAGAACAGGAACTGCCTGAGGCAGCCGGTCCGTCACTTCGGCCAGGTGGGCAAGCTTAGCGGTCAATTCAGCCGTAAACTGCCCGGGAGCAAAACGCCACTTCCAGTTTCCTCCGTGCAGGCTGGGCGTATTCATGCGGGCCTCGCTGCCCAGGCCCAGCACATCCTGCAGCGGGATCAAGGCAAACTCGGCCGGCGAGGTCTGCGCCCCGCGGATAAACGCCCAATGAATCCCGTCGTCGCAGCGGCCAAGATAGGCTTCCGCGTTCCGCCGTTCGTGATCGGCGGCGCCAGCCCGGAACCAGCCTACAGTCGTGTCATTATCGTGCGTTCCCGTGTAAATGACCTTCCCTGCGGCGCGATGCGGCAAATACATGTGCGCGCCTTCGTCGCCGAAGCCGAACTGCATCACCGTGATCCCCGGAATCTGCAGGCGGTTCCGTAAGGCATGAACCTCCGGCGTGATGTAGCCCAGATCTTCAGCGAAGAATGGCAAGCCCCCGAGAGCCTCGCGCAGCTTGTGAAACAGATCGTCTCGCGGACCATCCACCCAGCGGCCGTTGATCGCAGTTGGATCGGCCGCCGGAATTTCCCAAAATTGGTCGAACCCGCGAAAGTGATCCAGTCGCACGTAGTCGCAGTGCCGCGTCGCCCAGCGCAAGCGCTGGATCCACCACTCGTATCCCTTCGCCTTCATCACATCCCAGCGGTAAAGCGGATTTCCCCATCGCTGTCCGGTTTTGCTGAAAAAATCAGGTGGCACACCGGACACCACCTCGGGTTCCAGATTCTCCTTCAGCCGGAACAGTTCGCGGTGCATCCAGACGTCGGCGCTGTCGTAATTCACGAAGATGGCAACGTCGCCCACGATGCGAATCGAGCGCTCTGAGCAATACCGCCGCAGCGCCTGCCACTGTTCGTAGAAAGCAAACTGCAAGGCGCAGCGGATCTTCAGGTTGGCGGCCAAGTCCTTGCGTGCCTGCTCCAGCGCCCCCGGTTCACGCTGCGCCAATCCTGCCGGCCATTCATTCCAGCTTGCCAGCTTCCGCTGAGCACGCAGCGCATCAAACAATACAAAATCGTCGAGCCACCACCCGTTCTCCAAGCAAAAGCGTTCAAAGCGCTGGCGCGCACTGTCCGCGGCGGAAGCAACAAAATTTCGCCCCGCTTCAAACAGCAGCGGCATCTTCGCGGCAAACACGTGATCGTACTCGACTGCCCCGGAGTCGGAGGAAAGCCCAGAGAGCTTTGCCGGATCGATCCAGCCATGCTCGGCCAGACGTTGCAGACTGATCAGCAGCGGGTTGCCGGCAAATGCCGAGGTGGAAGAATAAGGTGAGTTGCCGTAACCCAGCGGACCGAGCGGAAGAACCTGCCAGAGTCCCTGGCGAGCGGAAGCGAGAGAATCGACAAATTGATAAGCCGCAGGCCCCAAATCACCGATGCCGCCGCGCGAAGGCAACGACGTGGGATGCAACAAAATGCCTGCGGCGCGCGGAAACGGCATGAAACTCGGTCACTGCCCAGGATTCCTAATAGAATTCTCAACCGCGTTTGTCATCCCGCGCGAAGCGAGGGATCTTGGTCCATGCGTGTACCATCCCCGTCGGCGTCGGGATCACAGTTTATCCGTGATGCATCGATCGCAAGACCAGTCTGCTAAGCCTCCGGTTCGCTTCCCGCACGGGTCAGCGCCTTCATCTCTTCCTGATTGACCTTGATCTTGCCCGATTTCTCCATCTGCCCGCGCAGGTTGGTCACATAGAGCTCGAAAATCGACTGCTGTGTCCCCTGCATCAGCATATCCCGAATCTGGTCGCGCTTGGCGGCGAAGTCCGCCTCCGTTGGAGCCTGTACCTCGACCACGGAAATCACCACCCCGTTGGCTCCGCTGTTGATCGGCCCGCTGATCTCTCCCGGCTTCATCGTAAACGCCACCGACGCCTCTCCGGTCATGGAGCCGATATCTGGAACCTGGCCATCGGGCAACACGAAATCGCTCGTCTTCATCGTGGCGCCCAACTCCTTCGCTGCTTTTTTCAGATCGTGTTCCGTTTTCGCCCGATCGGAAAGTTCCTGGGTCTTTTGCGACAGCAGAACGCTCGAGCGCTCGCTCTTGAATTGCTCTTCTACTCGATCGCGAATCTCCTCGAAGGTGGGCGTCGCCGGCGGCTTCACGGCCAACAATTGGAACACGGCGAAGCCCTGCGAGGTCGCAGCCATCTCCGGCGGCGCCTTCTCCGCGGCACCGAACACAGCGTCCATTAACTGTGGCGACGGCCCCAAACCCGGCACCAGGTCCCTGCGGCTGAAAAAGTCCGAGGTCACAACCGAGACGCCCTTCGCCGCCGCTACAGCGTCCAACCCCTGCGTCTTGGCCTGCTGCGCCAGATCTTCCGCCTGCTTCTGCGCGACCACCTGCGTCTTCTGCTGCTTCACAATGGGCTCGATTTCGCCTTTGACCTCGTCCAGCGTCTTCATGCGCGCATCCTGCTTGTCGTCCACGCGAATGATGTGAAACCCGTCTAGAGTTTTCACCACGCCGCTGATCTGGCCCTTGGGAAGCGACGATGCCGCCTTTTCAAACTCAGCGCCCATCTGGCTCTTGCCAATCCAGCCCAGCGACCCGCCCACGTTGGCGCTTCCCGTGTCTTCCGAATATTTCTTGGCCACGTCCTCGAACTTCGCTCCGCCCTTCAATTGCTTCAGCAGGTCATCAGCGCGGCGCTGGGCCTCCGCCACGCCCTTCTCGTCGATCTTGCCATCCGGTCCGGGCAGCGGCATCTTGATCCAGATGTGGCTGACTTTAATCTGTTCTGGCACGCGATACTGATCGCGATGCTGATTGTAGTAAGCCTGCAAGTCGTCGCGCGTGACTTGCACTCCACCCTGAATCTTTCCCGTGTCCAACACCACGTATTTGATCTTCCGCTTCTCGGGAACCGAGTTTGCATAGCTTTTCTGGTGGCTATCGTAAAAGGCCTTGAGCTCCTCCGTCGTAGGATGAAGTCCCTTCTTGATGTCGTCCTGCTTCAGGACGGCATAATCGAACTTCACCTTCGTATTCTCCTTGACGAACTCCTGACGGATAGCCGCATCGCTCACCGAAGCGCTCCCGAAGATCAACGCCTGTAGCTTGCTGATCAGAATTTCCTTGCCCACATTCTCTTCGAAGGTCGCGGGGGTAAGGTTAGCCCGCTGGAGCATATTTTCGTATTCAGCCTCGCCGATGAAATTTCCCCCTGGGAAAAAGTACGCGGCATAGTGGCCGTGCTGCAATTCGTCCTTCACTTCCTGTGGCGAAGACTTCAACCCCATGTGCTGCGCTTCGGTCAGCAACGCCTGCCTGTCGATCAACTGTTCGGCTGCTCGCGGAGTAGCCTGCTGGATCAGAAAAGGAATCAACATCGATGCGTTCGCGCCGTATTGCTGCGCCTGCTGTTGCGCCATCTGGCGTGCCGTCTCGCGAACCTGCTCGGCGGTAATATCCACGCCGTTCACTTTGGCAATAATGCCCTTGCCCGGCGCCCCAGTCAGATCGCCGTTATTCGGGATAAAGGCAATCACCATGGCCCCGCAAATCAGCAAAAGCAGCCCGCTCAGTACAATCTTTTTGACCGGTCCTTCAGTTTGCAGAAATCGAATCATCTTCTCGTCACTCCGGATGTGTGTGTAGGATCAACAATTATAAACTAATCAATCTTCTCTTAACTCTGTCTTCCTGAGCGGAGCAAGCGCTTCGCGAGCGAAGCACTTTGTGCACTCGGAGGATCCCTGCCAGCGGCACGGCCATTCGCCCCGAGGCCTTTTCCGCCAGCCCCCCCGTCTCCAACTTCTCGCCCGACCGGGGCTCCCGTCGCGACGGTCCTCAAGAATCACCTATTGAAACGTATCAATAGACGTGTTATCCATTCTAGTTCCCGGACCAAGGTCCACGGAAATGATCTGCAAACGCGTTCCAGCGATGGCATGCAAGGGAGAAATATGAATTCAGCAAAAAGAAGCCGGTCGGGCCTCCTCTTGGCGCAGTTGTTAGTGGTCTCATTCCTCGGTGCGCACTCTCTCCTGGCCGCGGACACACCCGCATCCAAGGCCGCCCCAGCAGCGCAAGCCGAAAAACTGGCTCTTCGCGACCATTGGACGCTGCAATCCTCCGCCAAGGTCGAGGCCAAGGGCCAGATCATTTCCACTCCCGCCTTCGCTCCCACCGGATGGCACAACGTTACCGTCCCAACCACGGTAGTTGCGGCGTTAGTGAAGGACAAGACCCTGCCTGACCCATTCTTTGCCATGAACCTTCGCGAGTTCGCCGGCGTCACTTACCCCATCGGCGGAAATTTCTCCGACATCGCCATGCAGACCGATAGTCCCTACGCGGTCTCCTGGTGGTATCGCAAACAGTTCGCCGCCCCAGCAACCTATGCCGGAAAAACCATCTGGCTCAATTTTAGGGGGATCAACTACCGCGCCAACGTCTGGCTCAACGGAAAGCAGATTGCCAACTCTGACAACATCGCCGGAGCCTGGCGTACCTATGAGTTCAACGTCACCGATGCCGTGAAACCCGGCGGCGAAAACGTTCTCGCAGTGCAAGTCTTCGCCCCGACCGAGAGCGATCTGGCCATCACCTTTGTCGACTGGAATCCCGCGCCTCCCGACAAGAACATGGGCCTGTGGCGCGAGGTCTACCTCACCACCAGCGGCCCCGTCGCCTTGCGCTATCCCACCGTAGTCTCCAAGCTGAACCTTCCCGCCACCGACTCCGCACAACTTACCGCGACCGCCCAACTCAAGAACGGAACCAGCCAGCCGGTGAAAGGCAAGCTGAAAGGCCAAATCGAAAGCGCCGTCTTCGAGCAGGAAGTCGAACTCGCCCCGAACGAATCCAAAGACGTGACTTTCACTCCCGACCAGTTCCCGCAACTCGTCTTCTCCAATCCCCGCCTGTGGTGGCCCGCACAGATGGGCAAGCCGAATCTGTACACGCTGAAAATGCAGTTCGAAGTCGAGGGCGCCGTCAGCGACCACTCCACCTCGGAATTCGGCATTCGCCAGGTAACTTCAGAAGTAAACGCCACAGGCGGACGTGCTTTCCACGTCAACGGCAAGAACATCCTGATTCGTGGCGGCGGTTGGACTCCCGACATGATGCTCCGCGAAGACTCGCAGCGCCTGCATGACGAATTCCGTTATGTCCGCGATATGGGACTCAACACCGTGCGACTGGAAGGTAAACTCGAAACCCATGAGTTCTTCGACATCGCCGACCATGAGGGGATTCTCGTCATGGCCGGCTGGTGCTGCTGCGACTTCTGGGAGCGCTGGCCGCGCTGGAAACCCCAGGATTTCGAAATCGCCCAGCAGTCCCTGCACGATCAGATCTACCGCCTGCGCAGCCACCCCAGCCTCGTCATGTGGCTGAACGGCAGTGACAACCCGCCCCCGCCCGATGTCGAGCAGATGTATCTCGACATCGAAAAACAGCTTCTGTGGCCGAATCCCGTAGTCTCCTCGGCCACCGGCAAACCCACCACGGTCACCGGCGACAGTGGCGTGAAAATGACCGGGCCTTATGAGTATATAGCTCCAAGCTATTGGGAGGAAGACACGCTTCCAGGCACACCTAACCGCAAGCAGTGCAACCCCGGCGGCTGCGGCGGCGCCTACGGCTTCAACACCGAAACCAGCATGGGGCCAGCCGTTCCCCCAATTGAGAGCATTCGTACCATGGTCGGAAAAGATCACCTTTGGCCTATCGACGACGTCTGGAACTACCACGCTGGCGGCGGAGAATTCAAAACCATCCAGGTCTTCAGCGATGCGCTCGCCCACCGCTACGGCAAGTCGGACAGCGCGGAAGACTTCGCCGCCAAGTCACAGCTCCAGACCTACGAAGGCGTGCGCGCCATGTACGAGGCCTACAGCCGCAACAAATACCAGTCGACCGGAGTGATCCAGTGGATGCTGAACAACGGCTGGCCTTCCATGATCTGGCATCTCTACGACTACTACCTGCGCCCCGCCGGCGGCTACTTCGGCGCTAAGCGTGCCATGGAAGCCCTCCATCCGGTGTACGGTTACGACGATCATTCCATCTGGGTAGTCAGCAGCCAGTATGAAGATGTCGCGGGCCTGAAGCTGACGACTAAGATCTACAACCTCGACATGACCGAGAAGTTTTCTCGGGACAACAAGGTCGATGCGCCCCCCGACAGCACGGCAAAGGTCTTCACTCTGCCTGATGTTGCGGGTCTCAGCCCGACATACTTTCTTGTTCTGCGGCTGGAAAACGCTGCCGGCAAACTCCTGGGCTCGAATTTCTACTGGCTTTCCACGAAACCGGAAACTTTGGACTGGGCCAAATCCAATTGGTGGATGACCCCGACCGACTCCTTCGCCGACTACACCGCGCTAGCGCAACTTCCCAAGGTAAAGCTTAAAGTTACCAGCCGCACCGAGCGCCAAGGCGAAGACTCCATCACCCACGTAACCCTGGAAAACCCGAGCACGAGTCTGGCATTCTTTGTACGCCTCAAAGTCGACAAAGGCGTCAAGGGCGACGAGATTCTGCCGGTAGTCTGGGAAGACAACTACATCTCTCTATTGCCCGGCGAAAAGCGTGAGGTAACCGCCACCTACCGCGCCAGTGAACTGGGCACAGCCAAAGCAGTAGTAGAAGTGAGCGGTCGGAACGTCGAGTAAAGCAACCGGATAATTGGGCAATCTGGTAATTTCGTAATTGCAAGATTGCCCAATTACAAATCGTTTTCCACACCTTATTTCTTCCGCCTGTGACCAACAACCTTGCCTTCGAAAAAACTCTCTGTTTAACTCGAAAATGTAAGGCCTGGATGTTGTGCCGCGCGATTCTAGATCAACGCCCGGCCCCCGCAACCTCCCCATGCGAGTGAGGGACAGAGGGACATCTAATCAGGGCGCTTCGGATTGGCTACCCTGGATAGCCCAGGGCTTGGTGCCCGGTGTTGGTGGTGATCACTACCGTTGAATTCAGTAATTAAGCAGGGTCAAAGAAACAGCTAAGGAATCTAGAAGACAAATCACGTAGTTCCAAATTACCACCGCTCTCTACTCTTCTGGCGGCAACTCGAAATCGACGAGATTGCCTCGGAAGCCCTTGGTTTTCCACGCGCCCACGGCGATTCCCACCGCCATCCAGATCGCCCCGAAGACTAGCGCCTTCGGACTCAAATTCATCCAAAGAAGAAAACAGATTACAAAGCCCAGAACCGGCGGAAGCAAATTGCCAAGTTTCTTTTCCGGTTCATGCAAGTAGTAGCGGACGAATGCCGCCGCATTGACCCCCATGAAGGCTATAAGCGCGCCGAAATTGAGCAGGTTCGCGCCCAGATCATAGCCCGTGGTCGCCCCAGCCAGCGCGGGAAGCAGAAACGCTCCGCCCAACGCGAGTGCACCCACAAACAAGACGTTATTGCGCGGAACCCGCCGCTTGGCATCGACTGCGCCAAAGAACGACTTCGGTAAGGCGTTACTGCGTCCCATGCCATAAAGCAGGCGCGCCGCACCCAGTTGCGCGCCCATGCCCGAGCCAAAGTTCGCCACCACCAAGGTGAACCCCACAATCGCGAACAACGGCGCCCAGGCGCGCCTTGCCACGAAAGTAAACGCCGTATCCATGTTCGGATACGGTTCGGAGGCCGGCCAGACAAGCTGCGCCGCGTACACCTCTAAGGCCGACAGAATCCCGATCACCACACAAACCAGCACGGTTGCCAGCAGGATATTTCTTCGCGGATTCTCGGCTTCCTCCGAGAGCGTGGAGATGCCATCAAAACCGATGTAGGTGAGCACAGCAACGGAGGTCCCGCCCAGCACCGCCTTCGTGTTCCAACTCGCGGGATCGTAAAAGGGCCGCGTAAAGAATGCCGCACCGTCGTGAGGATGGCCAAATATATAGCGCGCCGCCGCCACAAAAAAGATCGCAATTACCACTCCCATTCCCGCAGCCAGCGCCGTATTCACGCGAGCTGAAGTTTTCACCCCTTGAACATTCAGGGCCGTGAACATCAGCGCGAAAATAACCGCCCACGCTGCATACGAGACACCGGGCGCGAACACATGCGCCTGCTGGCTTATCCAGATAATGCAGATCATGGGATTGAGCAGGTAATCCATCACCATGCTCCAGCCGGTCACGTAACCGAGCGCCGGATTGATCTCCTGCCCAACATAAGTAAACGCCGAACCCGCGCTGGGATAGGCCCGCGCCATCCGTCCATAGCTGATCGCCGTAAAAAGCATCGCGACCATGGCGATAAGAATCGTGGTCACAACGTGGCCATGGCCACGATTACTGAGCACCCCGAACACTGACATGGGAGCGACCGGCTGAATTACGATCACGCCGTAAAGGATCAAATCCCAAAGAGTAAGCGTGCGGCGCAGGCGTGGGGCGGACGACACAGAGACAGCGGGAGTAGTTTCCATGGGTCCGCCTATTGGATTATGCGGAAGGCAAAACTGTCAACATTAAAACGATTCTCTATCGCCTATTGTGGAAACCCAATCCGCTTCAGCAAATCCGCGAACCGCGGATCGGAATGCAAGCTGTCGAACACCGGATCGACCTTGACCCATACCATCCCGGCATGCTCCGTGTAGCATCTCTCCAGCCAGTAGAATGCCTTCTCTTTGTCGCCGAGGAGCAAGTAGTCCGACGCAGCTCTGGTCGGCTCGTAGAACTCCAGTTTTGACGAGTCGTTCTCGATTACGATGCGGCTGAGAAGAAAGCCCTTGCATCCCGACTTGGCGTAAACCTGCCTCCCGTGTGTCGCCTTCTCCGGATATCCCGTGAGATCCATGTACGTCATGACCTCGTTGACAGCCGGCTCGCACATTCCCTTGACGAAGTACGTGTCGGACAAGCCCAAATGGGGATATGCGTAGTTCGGGTCGGTTTCCAAGACTTTCTTAAACAGGGTGACCGCTTTGTCCAGGTCATGCTCGTAGTAGGACAGCTCTCCCAGCCAGGAGTTGATCTGCAATGAAAGCGGATCCAGTTCCTGCGCTCTCCGTCCCTGCTCGTCCGCTTCGGCAAAACGCCCGATCGAGGTCAAGTACCGCGAATATTCGTGATGGGCCGCCGCGAGGTTGGGGTTAAGTTCGATGGCACGCCGGAATTCCCGGTCGGCGCCTGCGAAATCCAAGGTCGCCCACAGATACCTTGCGAACGCTGCGTGCCCCTCCGCCAGAGTGTCATCCAGCGCAATGGATCGCTCGGCAGCCACGCGTGCCTTTTCGTACGCCTCTTTTGTAGGCACGTCCACGGCATATCCCAACAAGACATAGGCCTCTGCCAATCCAGCGTAAGCGGCTGCGTAGTTCGGGTCTTGGTCCACCGCCTGCTGGAAATATTCCGCTGCCTTCTTCCAACCTGGATCGGTCCACTTATCCATCTCCTGTCGTCCCTGCAGATAAGATCTATAGGCTTCCGCGTTCTCAGTGGGACGCCGTGTCAACCGCTCCTTTTCCTTGCCGCTCAGCTTCATTTGCAACTTGCTGGAGATGTCACTGACGATTTCCTGCTGCAGCGCCGAGATGTCCGCCATCTTCTCGTTGTAGCGCTCACCCCAAATCTGGCTGCCGTCGGTCACGTTCACCAGTTCCGCACTCACCGCGAGCATGTCTCCACTCCGCACCATGTGCCCGGTTAAAACGGCATCCACATTCAAATCTTTCCCGGCGCGCTGGGGATCGCCTTTTTTCCCCTTATAGCGAAACACGCTGCTGCTCGCCATTACCTTCAGATTCGGCATCTGCGAAAGCACGTCGGTGATCCCCTCGCTGATGCCCTCTTGCAGAAACTCTGTCGCCGGATCCGCACTCGATTCCGTAAACGGCAGCACCGCTACAGAACCGATGACCTGGACACGATTCATCCACCAATAGCGCACACCGGCAAGTCCTACCGCCAGCACCAGTACCACGGCAGCCGTAAGAGCCACGGACTTCCTCCGCCACCACGCCAGTGGTGCCGCCACTTTCACCGCGGTCGTTCCCGAACTCGTGTCCCGCCTTAGCCGCTTGAGGTCGGCCCGCATGTCGCCCGCGTGCTGATACCGCACATCGCGGTCCTTCTCCAGCGCTTTGCCGATAATTTCTTCCAGCTTCCCAGGCAATTCCGGATTTACCCGCGAGACCACCGCTGGATTCTTCTCCAGAATGGAGTGGAAGATGATGCCGGTCGTGCTACCGGAAAATGCCTGCCGTCCGGTTGCCATTTCGTAAAGCACCGCGCCAAATGAGAACAAATCGGTGCGCGCATCTAGTTCTTTTCCCGCGACCTGCTCGGGAGACATGTAGGCGACAGTACCCAGCGCCTGCCCTGGCGTGGTCAGGTGGCGCTCGGCGCTCATCGTGGGTTCGTTGGAGGCTTCCGGGCTGGCCGCAGCCAGCTTGGCCAAGCCAAAATCCAGCACCTTGGCCTGCTCCAGCGTGGTCACAAAGATGTTCGCGGGCTTGATGTCGCGATGCACGATGCCCTTCCCGTGCGCTGCCTCCAGCGCGGAAGCAATCTGCATCGCCAGTTCGAACAGGGTTTCGGTATCCAGCGGCTTACCTGCGATCCGCTGCTGCAAAGTCTGGCCTTCGAGCAGTTCCATGGCAATGAAGTGCTGGCCGTCGGCCTGATCGATTTCGTAAAGCGTGCAGATGTTGGGATGGTTCAGCGCCGAAGCTGCCCGCGCCTCACGCTGAAAGCGCTCCAGCGCCTGCGCGTCCTGCGCCAGTTCTTCCGGAAGAAACTTCAGTGCGACGTGGCGGCCAAGCTTGGTGTCCTCAGCTTCGTACACCACTCCCATGCCGCCGCTGCCCAGCTTGCGGAGAATGCGGTAGTGCGAAATGGTTTGGCCGAGCATGCAGGCGCGCGCAAAAAGCTCCAGAGGGCCTTGGCCGAGGATGTTAGGCTACGCCGAGCGTCAGGTCAATGCGCTGGCGGACTCGCGGAGCCCGGCACTGCCGGCCCTGCCGCACCGTAGTCGAACCAGTATCCACGCGGCTCGTTGCCGGACATGTGGCGCGTGTTGTATTCGAGAAGATAGTTCACGTGTGCATCGTCGAGTGGGAACGACTTGCCCGGCGCATAGGGATAGTCGCCCATCCTGAGGAATGGCAGCGGAGTTACGTAGTTGCCCTCAGCGGCGTAGAAATCCATGTCCTTCTCGTAGCCGTAGGCCGCGAAGAAGTAATCGCGCACCCAACCCCGAGGCAGGGCAAGCAATTTCGACGGATCAAAGTCAAGGCGAACCTCATCGCCGGAACCGAAAACGACCAACTCGTCATCCAGCGCAGTCAGCAGCGGCAGCACATCGCCGTAGCGTGTGTAGGTTCCGGCGGGGCGCGTGTAGGGACCGGTCGCGCTCGTCTTTTCATAAATGTACTGCACGTTACCCGGCGGCGTGCCCTCGATCTTCCACGGGAATCCATGAAAGCCGAGATCGGCGCGGACGAGCGGAACCGGTGTCAGGCGCAGGCTTTGGGTCTTGTCTTTACTTTCAAAATCCTGAGATGTACGGCTCACTAGGATACTGTCCCAGTAAATCTGCAGGTTGGTGGTGATGCGTATCTTTTGCGTCCCCGGCGGAAGCTTGCCCGTGAGATCGGCGGTGATGGTGCGCGGACCGCCCGCCGGGAAACCCATGTCATCGATCACCCGCACCCACCTGCCGTTGGCATCTTTTTCATTTCTAACCAGCGCTTCGACATAAGGAGAAATCGCCTGCACGCCGGCTTGCGACGCTGCATACATGCTGTTCGCCGAAAAATATTCGACCTCGCCATGCAGCAGCAGCCACAGCGGCCCGCCGTGGTAAGCCTGGCCCAGATCGAGGACCAAAGCATGCGGTTTCGCAAAACCCTGGAACTGTGTCAACGCAAAATCGCCAAAGTAGCGATGCGCCAGCAGATCGGGTAACACGTTGTGGCCGTGCTCATCCCAAGCTCCGGCGGGCGGCCGCGTATCTTTGCTCTTGCTCACCACTACCTTGAATTCCGGGTATGGCGGGTTCGAAGCGAAATACTCGTTGGGATAAACCTCGAGATCGGCCGGATGATCGACCGCCAGCACCCGCACCTGGTCGAGGTAGACGGCTTCCTCCAGCGGCTCCATGAAGCGGAAGCTGAGCTTGCGTTCTTTCTCGCGAATGGAATTGCGATCGACCTTGATGTATTCCACGGGACGCGGAATGTCGCGCTGACCCGGCCCAACCCAGTGTCCGACCACGCCCGCACCCAACATGTCGGCAACCAGTTCGTAGCGCTCGCCATTCCAGACAAACAGCGTGGGACAGGAACTGCCGCGGCGATCGATCTCGGTGAAGTTCTGCTGCCGGTCTCCCGCGACCTGGATCTCGTCTTGCAAAACGCCAGTCGGCCACAGCATGCGAACGATATCAGCCTCTTTAGAATCGCCCAGGCCAACCACGATGTCAGTCGAGTTCTGCCCCAGATATCCGTTCGAGCCGGCGATCTCAAACTTCTGCCGGTTTCCGCCCGCGAACACTTCCACCTTGGTACCGATGGCGCTCTTGTTGTCGGCCAATCCCTTGAGCGAAAGCCGTAGCCAGTGATTCTGGTTGCCGCCTTCATTGCGCAACAGCACGGCAGGCCCGTGATTCTGCGTGATCAGCAGGTCGGTCGCGCCGTCGCCATCGAAATCGCCGGTGATGATGGCGCGCGGCTCTTTGAGTTGAATCTTGTCGAGACCAACATCGGCGGTGACGTCTTTGAAACCATCAGCCCCGAGATTGCGGAACAGCCGCACTTCGCCCTTGCCCTCTTTGGTTTCACCTACCGCGACCAGATCGACCCAGCCGTCGTTGTCGTAGTCGAAGGCAGCAATTCCCCATCCTTTGAGCCATTCAACCTTCGGAAATGCAACGGAGTCGAACTTCGTACCTTTGTCGTTGCGCCATAGCGTCACACTTTGCCCGTTGGTCCATCCATAGTGAGTAAACGCCATGTCCATCCAGCTATCGTGATCGAAATCGAGAACCGCAGCAGCGCCTACTGGCGCAGGCATGGGACCCGACCAAGGCCTCTTTGCCCGGAACTTCCCTTCTCTAGGATTCTCCAGGATGGCTGGCCCGAGACCGGGAACCAGAATATCCACCGCTCGATCATTGTTGTAATCCGTTCCGATCGCGCCTTCTCCGCCGGAGGAGCCCATATCCCAGAAACCTAGCTGCTCGCTCACATCGGTAAAGGTCCCGTCGCCGTTATTTCGGAACATATCGCCCCACTCGGCTTTGTCTCCGCTGCGGGTGACGAGCAGATCGAGATCGCCGTCGTGATCGTAGTCGATGAACGCGAGGCCGAGGTCCAAGTCATTGGCTCCAATGTTAGCGTCACCCCCGGTGGCCATCTCTTTGAACGTGCCGTTCTTCTCGTTGTGAAACAACAGGACGTCATCTTTTCGGCTGACCGCGATATCGACCGCACCATCATTGTCGTAATCGCCAGCCGTGCAGCCAAGCCCGTGCAAACTCGGATCAATGCCCGCTTTCTTCGTAACATCCTCAAACTTGCCATTGCCGAGATTGTGATAAAGCGACATACCGCCCTGCGCACCGTTGTCGGGCAGGAAAATGTCAATCTTCCTGTCATTGTCGTAATCAAGGAAGCAGGCGCCGGGTGCCAGCCACGCATTAAACCCATTGGAGTCTCCTGTGTCCGGCTTGGTCACAATTCCCGCATCTGACGTGACATCTACGAAGCGCACCTTGATCTGCGCGGGCGCCTTAAACACCGCTAAAGGCGACTCGACTGCGCGCGAGTACTGCCCCTGCTCGCCGTAGGCCAGGCTCACGGGTGCGCCGAGTTTGTTTTGCGTGATGTACTGGAACCTCTTCAGGTGCTCGCGGGCGCGGTCGATATCGGCGGACTGCTGGTAGGCGCGCGACAAGCCGAACTCGGCCGAGGCGTGCAGCGGGTTGAGCTGCAGCGCGTGCTGAAAGGCCTGGATTGCTTGTGGAAACTGTTTGGCTTGCACGTAGGACGAGCCTAGGGAATACCAGGCGTCGGCGTCGCCGCTGTCAAGCTCGACTACGTGATGAAAGGCATCAATGGCGGCCTGCGCTTCGCCCGTATTCTTCGCGAGCAGGCCGAGGTTGTACCACGCGTTCGGGTTCCTAGAATCCCGCTTGAGGGCATCTTCGAGCGCGGCCCTAGCTTCGTCGATCTTCTGCAGGTTCAGGAGGGCGATGCCTTCATTCAGTCGCGCCATCGTCAACTTGGGATCAAGTTCGGCTGCCTGCTGGAAGGATTTCAGTCCCTTCTCGAAAAGCTGCTGGTTCATGTAGGCGGCGCCGAGATTGTTCAGGCGCGCGGCCTCGACTGGATTCGCGCTCTTCGGCTGAGTTTGCGTGGCTGTCGAGAACAGGCCAAATGCTGCCAGGAACATGCCGGCAAGAGCTGCTGAAATTCGTGGAGTCACTCGAGTAAAGATTAGAACACATGGAGCACGGACGAACGCAGGCTAAATCGACGCCCGCTTTTGCACCGCCGCAAGCGACAGCAGATTCCTCGTCGCATTCGCTCCTCCGAATGACAAAGTTATCTTGCTGCCGTGCCCCGCTTGGCGTAGGGGCGGTTCGCCACGACACCCTTGCCCTCCTCGACCGTGACCGTCTGCCCGGCGTTGAGGTTCGAGAGCTTGTCGACCTGGCCGCTGGGCCATTGAACCTCAACGCTGTCAGCTTTTGTTTGCGCGCCCAGGCCAAAGGTGAGCACGAGTTCGCTCTGCGAGAGATAGCTCGATCCGGAACGCAGCATTTTCGACTGCTTGTCGCTCGCTGACGTTACTTGCACTACCGCGCCGATGCCGTCTCGATTTGACTTTGTTCCCACCAGTTTCAGGCGCAGGCTATGATTCGTCCCGCCTTCGTTGTGAAACAAGTAAGCTGGGCCGGCATTGGTTGTAACGAGAATATCCAGAAAACCTTTGTTATCAATATCTGCGTAGGCCGCGCCCCGCGCCACTCTCGGCGCGGCAAAAGCTAGCCCCATCTGCGCCGTCACTTCCTGGAACTTGCCTCCGCCCAGGTTGCGGAACAGGTGCGAAGGTTCGGCGTAGCTCACGCGCTTCTGCACCCGCTCGATCTGGTCTTCGATGTGGCCGTCGGCGACAAAAATGTCGGGCCAGCCGTCGTTGTCGTAATCGAAGAAGAAGCAGCCAAATCCGAGCGTGACCAGCGTGGCGCGGCCTACTTCGGATTGCGGAGCTTCGTCCACGAACAGGCCGTTGCCTTCGTTGTGATAGAGCGAGACCATCTGATTGGCGAAGTTGCTGATGATGACGCTGGGATGACCGCTGCGGTCGTAATCGGCGGCATCCACGCCCATGCCGGCGCGCGCAACGCCATCTTCGCTAAAAGCTATACCAGATGTTACGCCTCGCTCTTCGAAGGTTCCGTCTTTCTTGTTGAGATAGAGCTTGTTGGGCTGGGTGTCGTTGGCAACCAGGATGTCGGGCCAGCCATCGCCGTTGTAATCGATGATAGCGATGCCGAGACTTTTCGACGTGGGATCGCCGAGACCAGCTTTTTGTGTCGCGTCTTCAAACTTGCGGCCTCCCAAGTTGTGCCACAAGCGCAACGACGTTCCTTTGTACGACTCCGGCGTGCAGTAAGACTTGTGAACGCCGTCGAGCGTGCAATAGAGGTCGGTTTGCTCAGTCCATTGCACGTAGTTGGCAACGACCAAATCGAGTTTGCCGTCGCGATCATAGTCGACCCACGCAGCGCTGGTCGAGAACTCATTGGGTCCCCACAAGCCGGCGGACTTGGTGACGTCGGTGAACGTTCCATTGCCGTTGTTATGGAAGAGATGGCTCTGGCCCAACGCCGTAATGAAGAGATCGTCGAAGCCGTCGTTGTCGTAGTCTCCGACCGCGACTCCCAGTCCGAACATGGGCACATCCAACCCGGCCTTGTGGGTTACATCAGTGAAAGTGCCGTCGCGATTGTTGTGGTATAGCTTTGGGGTCGTCGCTCCGGCATGGGTGTGGCCGGACCAGTCTTCGCCATTCACCAGCAGAATGTCGGGATAACCATCGTTGTCGTAGTCAATGAAGGCGCAGCCTGGACCCATCGTTTCGGGCAGCCACTTTTTTCCGAACGCGCCGTTGTTGTGCGTGAAGTGGATTCCTGCCTGCGCTGTGACATCGCGAAAATGGATTTGCTGGGCTTGGCCCGGTAGCGCCAACAAGAGGAGTAGCAACCACCGAGACACTGAGACGCGGAGGAAGCTCAAGGCATTCGGTTTCCGGGTCATCGGGATGCTCCAGCGGCTACAGTCGCGCGCCGGGCTTCGCCCGTTCGGGGCGCCGTGGCGGCTGTCCCCGCACGCCTTGCGGTGAGCGCCGGCAGCGGCACGGAGACGTGTTCATGCACACCCTGGCGCTCATTGTTGTCTTCGGGATGCGAGCGGCGATATGGTCCGGTAATCGCCTGGGAAGATTCATCGGCTTTGAATCGCAGGTAGCGCGCCTCGTGCTGCTTCGCGAGTTCTTCGTTGCCCAGACCGTTGTAGCAAAGCATCAAGTTGTAGTGCGCCTGCAGGTCTTCAGGATCGATAGACAGCACGGATTGCAAGGTCTTGACCGCATCGTCATACTTGCGCTGCAGAAAGAGAATCCGCCCCAAGTCGTTAAGCGCGACGCGGTCACGCGGATACTGGGCCAGAACGATGCGCAAGCGGAAGGCTGCGCCGTCATAGTTGCCGTCCGCTCGCAGCATTCGGGCATAGAAGAAATTAGCCCGCGCCAGATTTGGAGACAAGGCGAGCGCTTTCTCGAGCACGGCACGGGCGCGCTCCATATCGCCTTCCTGCACGGCGCAGCGGCCGATGTTTACCCAGCCATCGGGATTGCTCGGATCGGCCTCGGTCACCTTCTGGAAGGCCGCCGCCGCGCCTTTCAAATCACCTTGTAAGAACAGGCCGATTCCGTAATCGTTCCAGCGCTGCCACTCCTCTTTTCGCACGATGGTCTTCGGTTCGGACGCGGGCGCGCTATGTGCGACCACCGGCAACGTCACTTCACTCTCCGCTACCGTGACGATGGGCAGGTCGGGAATCTTTTCTTGCCTGGCGGAAACTCCCTTGATCGACTTTGTGAACATGAAAGGACGGTCGTCGTAGTCGGGCATAACTTGGCGGCCGGATTTCTCGTCGGGTTCGCCTACGAAGGAAAACTGCGTGTCCCACCAGGAGAACTTGCGGTAGCACAAGCGCGCGTGCAGCGTGATCTTGTTGCCGGCGTTCTCAGGAATCGATATGCGGTAATGTACCGTGTCGGCCGCGCCCGGAGGGATCAGGCGCACGTACACCACAGCGCGCGTGGCCCAGGCATTGCGCTTGTTGATGGGGTTACCGTGCGCGTCGATCTGCAACGAGCGATAAAAGTGCGCGCCTTTCTCCACTGGACCTTTGCCATCGCCTTCCACCATGCCGCTCCAGAAGATGGTCTGGCCTTTGTCGTCCGTAGCTTTGAGTTCCAGCCAAGTGTCGTAGGCGTCGACTGTGCCGCCGGGGAAAAAATGGCCGACTTTCTTGGTGCGCACGACGACCTCGACGCGCACGGTATCGCCGCGGCGCAGCGCGGGTTGTACGAGGTTCAAGGGAGCGGTGACCAGTGGAACTCCTCCGCTCGTGCTTGTTTCGGTACCAGGAGTGATTTTGGTTTCCGCTTCCTCGCCCACGGCGAATGTAGTGGCCAGTTCCGATTGACTCGTCGGTCCCATCTTCAGTGCGGCCTGCAGCGGCGTCTGTGCTGGAGACAAAGCAAAAATATCCACCGTAAGTGCTCCGCTCTTCAGGAATGCCTCAGTGAGCTTCAGTTGTGGAGCATCTTCGTTCGCCGTGGGCAGCGCGGTGTTCGCACCGGGGAAGCGATGTGAATGTACGAAACCACTGATGTTGCCCGCGTCCTTCGAAGGCTCCATGGGCATATGGCAATCGGCGCACTGCTGCGGCTTGGGCGGGTAGTAGAACGAGCGCGCCCCTTGCCCGGAGACGCCGCTGGCCTGCCAGTTGTCGTATTCGTTGAAGCCGCGGAACCAGCGGTAGTGATTCACCGGCACGTCGAGATGCACCTTGTGGCAAGTGGAGCAGAATTCCGCCGTCTGCGTGCGCATGAACGGCTTGAGGAACACGCGGCGGTGCGGCTCGGGATTCAGCCGGATCAGGAAATCGTGCAGCGCGCGTGCCACTGGATTCTGCGTGGCGGCTAACTCGTGCAGCTTGGGATACTCCAGGTAAAAATCGCCCTGGCCCATCGTGCTCTTCACGTGGGCGATGGAGTGGCACATCATGCAGCCGAGGCCAGCCTGTGATTCTGGACGGTGCACAATCTGCTTGATCGGAGTATCCATCAACCCGGCGTAGAGCACAGCCGGATCGTGGCATCCACCACACCATTTCGAAGGCTTGGTGCCGATCGTATCCTGCATGTACTCGATCGACTTGCGATACCACTGATTGTTGAACGAAGAAAAATGGTGCGCCGAGCTGAACCACTGGTTGTAAATGTCTTCGTGGCAGCGCTTGCAAGAGTCGGACTCCATAAAGAACTTGCTGGGAATTTTCCGCTTGCCATAGACCTGGGCGGAGCTGGGGAAGAACGCGCCCTCGGGCCCGTCGCCTTCGCCGCTCATGTTGTCGGGGGGCATGGCAGGATTCTGAATGCGGCCGCTCGTCTGCCAACCTTCACGCATGGACCGCGCACCGTAGCCGAGCCCGGCGAGCAGGGCCAGGCAAGTTACTGTGCGCAGAACCGATGCAGCGGGATTCGAGGCGAGCCATCCACCCTGTCCAAGCTTGTCGGCAATAAGAAGACCGACTCCGAGAAGCGAGATCAGAATGTGGAGATAGAGCCACTGCCACTCGGTGCGCGGCGTGCCGGTTTTGACGAGGATGATCCCGAGGACCGCGCCCGCCGCCACCAGCAGCCATCCCGCGCGGGCCAAGAAGCTTCCATCCCGCAGCAGGCGGATCAACGCTGGAATGAGAAGAATCGCCGTGACTACTCCGGCCAGCGCGTGCAACAGCACCACGGCGGCATAGAAGATATTGGGCTGCGGGAACGTATAGAGATACGCGGCTGAAATTACCAGAAATGGCAAGAGCCAGGATAAGGCTCGGCGGACGAGACCCTGGGGTGGTGCGGTTTCTCGCATAGGAAATAAGTCAGACACCTACGGCGCAGCACTTCAGTCCCACAGTGACTGAGACCACGTGCGAACCAAATTACTCAGACGGGCGCGCTGGTGGAATAGTGCAAACATACTATCGGAATGATTTAGGCGCTCTCGGCAATCGGTGGAATCTTCCAGGCGCCGCATTCTCTCTCCAGTGCGGCGGCGACGGAGAGTACCTGCTCCTCCTCCCAAGGCCGTCCGACGATCTGCACGCCGATCGGCAAGCCTTCCGACGAGTGGCTCACAGGAACCACCACGGCGGGATTGCCTAACAAGTTGAAGAATTCCGTGTAGCTCCAGGCGTCGAGATAGTGGACGGTTTTGCCTTCAACCTGCCAACTGCGCTCCCCGTGCCGGAATGCGGGGATGGCCGCTGCCGGGCACAGCAGGACGGGATAGCGCTGCATCTGCCTGAGAAACCGCGCGCGGACCGCATCAGTCTGGATCCAGACATCGAGAAGGGTCGGGCCGGTGAGGGCGGGCTCGGCCGCAGACCACTCAAGAAACTGCTTCAGCAGCGGGCTGAGCTCGGAGTCCCGTCCCTTGAACATTGGCCGCAGCAGCATTCCACTCGCGACCACGAAGAACTTGTGCCACAGTTGGCGCGCTTCTTCAAGTCCTTCCGGCTGGAAATGTTCCACTTGAAACCCAGCGCTGCGCAGGGCTTCCACCGCAATATGCACCGCGGCGCGAGTTTCCGGCGTGACCGGCGTTCGGTTGTCGTCTTCGAAATAACCGATCCTCAATTTTCTGGTATCCCCTTCCGTTGGCCAGCGCACAGGAACTGGCGCTGCGCAAGTGTCGCCGAGGTCTGGCCCTTGCATTATTTCGAAGAGAATCTTGAGATCGGTGACGGTGCGCGCCATCGGGCCGACGACACTGATCAATGCAAACGGTCCGGCGGATACGGGATAGTGCCTGGTCGAGGGAATTCGTCCTGGCGTTGGCTTCAGCCCGCAGATGCCACTGAAGTGCGCAGGCACGCGAATCGAGCCTCCACCATCGCTGCCCACTCCACCCGCGGACATGCCTGCGGCAATCGCGGCCGCTTCGCCACCACTCGAGCCGCCGGGCGTGCGTTCCAGGCTCCACGGGCTGTTGGTGCGGCCATAGAGCAGGTTGTCAGTCTCCCAAGCCATCAGAAATTCGGGAGTGTTGGTTACACCCAGCACGATCGCTCCCGCAGTTCGCAAACGCGCCACCAGCGGCGCATCCTGGGAAGGTATGAATCCGGTCCGTAGCCGGGTGCCCGACTCGCAGCGCAGGCCCGCCACATCAATTGAACTCTTGATGCTGAGGGGAACGCCGTGCAGAGGGCCGAGCTTCTCTTTATGCATCACCTCGGTCTCCGCCGCCTGAGCTGCCTGCCGTGCCCGCTCCGCCTCCACATGCACAAATGCGTTCAGTCTTGGATTCAGTCTTTCGATTTGCGCCAAGTGCGTCTCAACGAGTTCGACCGGAGAGATCTTCTTCTTTCGGACTTGCCCGGCCATCGAAACAGCAGGAAGGAATGTTAAGTCGTTCATAAGGTCCTTCCCACAGCGCGATCGAGCATTCGCTTTTCGTCCGCAGTAAGAGAACGGTGTTCACCTTTCGCGAGATCGCCCAACTGCAGCGGCCCAATGGCGACGCGCACCAGTCGTAGCACTTCGACTCCCATTGCCTCGATCATGCGACGGATCTGGCGGTTCTTGCCCTCATCGAGAACAACCTCGATCCAGCAGTTTTTCCGACCCGCGCGCACGCGGCGAGCCTGCTTCGCTCGCAACACTTCCCCGTCTTTCGATTTCACTCCACGAACCAGCGCCAGGACAAACTCTTCATCCGCGACCGCCCCCACTTGCACATGGTAAATCTTGTCCAAGTGCGTTTCGGGCGCAGCGATGCGCGCTCCCCATTCGGAATCGCTGGTCAGCAAGAGCAAACCCTCGCTGGCTTTGTCCAGGCGGCCGACGGGGGCGACCCAGGGCGGGCATTCGCCCGGGAGATTCTTGCTACTGGCCGATGGGTTCGCCTTGAGCATTGTGTATACCGTCTCCCGGCCGCTTTCGTCGGATGCGGTCGTCACCACACCGTGGGGCTTGTTCAGCATCAGGTAGATTTTGCCTTGCGGTTCAACTACTCTGCCATCGACCGCAACCTGATCATGTTTCCCCGAAACCGGTGTCTCCGGATCGCGCCGGATCTTTCCGTTCAGGCTCACGCGCCCGGCGCGAATTAACCCTGCCGCGTGCGATCGCGAACAGTAGCCAAGCTTCGACAAGGCGCGAGCTAGGCCGATTCGGCGCGTTGTTTCGTTCTCCCTCATCCGTTCATGCTAACCGAGAATTCGATGAACCACGATACACAGTCCTACAGCACTTGGTAGGATGTTCTATCACGCCCGACTCGGAAAGGAGCTTTCATGGCCCACCAACATCCTCCCCGCTTTTTGAAGATCGTTGACGATGCCAAAACACGCGTACGCGAAACCAACGTCGATGAAGTGAAGAAGAAGATGGATCGCGGCGGGAAGTTCATCCTGGTGGACGTGCGTGAAGAGAGCGAATTCGCCAAGGACCACCTTCCCAGCGCAATACATCTGGGCAAAGGCGTGATCGAGCGCGACATCGAGGCCCGCGTGCCTGACCTCAATGCGGAGATTGTGCTTTACTGCGGCGGCGGATTCCGGTCGGCATTGGTCGCCGACAATCTGCAGAAGATGGGATACACCAACGTGATTTCGATGGACGGCGGCATCCGCGACTGGCGGGAAAAGGGGTATCCGCTGACCAAGGGTTAAAGCCAGTTCTCAGTTCTTACGCCACGTGCAGCTTCTTCTACATCTCTTCCAGAAGCTTCAGGCGCAAAACAAAACGTCCCAGACTCAGTTTTGAGTCTTGGGACGTCTGTTGATCAGCCCTCCCCCAAGTGCTGCTCAAAAACAGACTACCGTAGTGCGGGAAAGACGTATATGGCTCTAGCGTGCTATTACTCATGAGGCACTCCCGGTCTTTCCATGCGTTCCTAAGTCTTGTAATTCCGCCTATTTACGTGATCACGGGAGCATTGCTGACTCCAACCGTGCCGAACACGCGGCGGTAGCGTTCGATTTCCGAGGGCAGGCCGAGCGCCTTGGCGTAGTTATCGGAAAGCTTCACCGCCGGGCGACCTTCGACGCTGGACACTTTGCTGATCAGGCTGATGGGGTCAAACCCACCATTGCCACTGGGGTCGCAGCCGCGGAAATCGTTGGTCAGCAGCGTGCCCCAGCCCGCACTGAAGCGAATGCGGCGACCGGGAGTCCACTTGCGCTGATCATGGAAGTCGGCTGCGCTGCGAAAACCCTTGGCGCTGGTCCCGCTGGCCAGAGTTCCACCAAAATAGGCATGCAGGCCGAGGATGTCATCGACGTCGAGTGCGTCGGAGGCGATGATCAGTTTGTTATGCGGATCGCGGCCACGGGCCTTCAGCCAGTCGATATATTCATCTCCGGCTATATACGGATCCTTGCTGTCAACGCGCTGGCCCGTCCAATCCGCGGCCCAGTCCGGCGCACCCTCGAGGAATTGCGTGGTTCCGAACGTGTCGGGCAGCATGATCCGCAGTGCACCGTCATAAGTTTCCTGCCACAACTCGAGGACGTGATACTGGGAAGCCTTCAGCTCTTCATCATTCGGCGCCAGTGCGGCGAGCACCATGGGGATTTCATGCGCGTTGGTTCCGATGGCTTCAAGGTCATGCTTGTGGGCGAGGAAGGCGTTCGAGGTTCCGATGAAGCCGCTGCCCAGACTCGCCGCCATGGCTTCGACTACATACTCCTGCCACAGAAAACTGTGGCGGCGGCGGGTTCCGAAGTCGGCGACGTTGAGATGGGGGACTCCACGCAGGCGCTCAATCTTGCTCCACAGCTTGGTCTTTGCCCGAGCGTAGAGGATGTCGAGACCGAACTCGCTCAGCTTTTTCAGGTTGGTCCGGGTGCGCAGTTCGCTGATGATGGAGAGCGAATACAGTTCCCACATGGTGGTGTCGGTCCAGAGGCCGTCGAAGGATAGATGAAAGCGGCCGTCCTTGACCGACACTTCGTAGTCTGACAGTCGGAAATCGCGTTCCAGCCATTCAAGGAAGGCAGGTTCAAAGATTCCGCGGCGGCCATAGAATGTGTTGCCGGCCAGCCAGACTAGTTCAGACTTGCGGAAGCGGACGTTGCGGGCGTGATCGAGCTGCGCGATGAGTTCCTCGTGGGCGAAAGTGTCCAAGGGACCGCTGGCAGAACGATTGAACAGCGAGAACTGCACCCGCATCTTCGGGTAATGCTTCCAGATAAACTGCAGCATCAGCAGCTTGTAGAAATCGGTATCGAGCAAGGAGCGCGTAACCGGGTCGAGTTCCCAGTTGTGATTGTGCGCCCGCTCCGCGAAGTTCACGATCATTCACTGATATCCTCATATGCCGCTGCCACAAAAGCAAATCCCCGGGTGTTTCTTGGAAGCAACGTTCCTCAGGCTAGATAGAACTCTAGTTCACTCTCGAAAAAAATTGCCAGGCGTTCGGCTTCGCGCTCGATTCCGGCGCGTTCTGCCTTGGAGAGCTTGCCGAATGGTTCAATCTTTGCGAGCAGCCTCTTGCTTTGAAGTTTGTGAGACCAGACACCCGCAACCGCACCATTGACGAGCACCACAGGCGAGATCCAGCCCTGGTTGCGGTAGACGCGCTTATAGTGTTTCGCGCTTAGCAAGTGGTCCTTTTCTCGATGAGCGAGCAGATAGGAATCGAAATTCGGTAGCAGGCGAATGCAGGACTTTGCCGCAGGGCCGCTGTTTAGCACCGCTATATCTTCGCAAAGCAGAAAACAACTCTTCTTGCCCCCGGGAATCTCCACCAGCTCACCTTCGAGGAGTTGAGGAAGCGACCTTACTTCCTGCATGGAGATGCCTGACCAGTGGGAAAAGTCAGTCAGCGTCGCCGGGCCGTAGGCGCGCAAGTACTTTCGCAAGAGAGCGCACTGCGCTTCGGCCGCTGTAATTGACTTCGGCTTCAGGTTGGGCAGCCAGTGGTCCACGCGGATGAAATTGACTTCGTTGTTCTCTCCTCGTCCGTAGCAAACCAGCCCCTCCGCCACCGGCAGACGAACCAGACTCCAGGAATTCTCCATCCAGAAACGCACTCGCTTGCTCGCTTTGGGACGAATGGCGGCGGCGATCGCGGGCCTGCTAAGTGGGCCCGCAGAAAGGATGTCCATGATCATCGGGATGAGCGCCTCGCTTTCGTCGCGCGTAATACCACACCTGTCCATGACGCGCATCGCCTGGGTGAAGCGGCTTGGTCTTAGGGCAGAGATGTAGATTGCGAATTCATCGGTCGCGATGAGATGCAGCGTCTGGCGCATGAGAGAGGTCTTGACCAGAGTGCGAGTCTTCCACAATGAGTTTTCGATCGCGGCGCGCGTGATGTCGTGATTGCGCGTCCAAAGCTGCAGATATGCCGCCGACATGACCTGCGCCTGCACGCCGCACATATCGCGGCAGATGGTGACTGCATCTTGTTCGCGGGACGGATCCTCCAGTAAGTGGTGACGACGCAGGCGAAAGCCTGCGACTCCTTCGATCCGAATTTGTGAGGAAGTTTTCGTTGTCCCTACCTGATCATCGTGGCCCTGTGACGGCTTCGAGAGAGCGAGCGAAAAGCACTCGCGAAGGGTGACGGCTTACTTCGCTCGATCCGGATCGGCTTGCAATCGTCCTCGGAGCAAGATCAGAGAAGCGGCCGGCAAGTTGTACAGTTCGTTCTCCGCACCCGTGAGTTGCGAAGTTGCGGGTGGACCATCGGGATCAGCGTAACCCTTCTTTCTGGCGGCGTGCCACTGGTATTGCGCCTTGCCGAACGTGATCATCGCGACCGGTCCGGTGAGGAACGTGTCGCTGTTCTTGTCTGCATTATGAAATACGATCCGCACTTCATGAGGGTGGTCGTAGTCTTTGTTAATGAGCATGACGGACCATTGACCATCCGGGCGTTGCAGAGGATAGGCCGTCACCAGCACGCGTCCGTTGGAGTCTTTTAAGTCGCTGGAAGCGGTATAGAGCTTGTGCTCGGCGTCTTTGGGTTCTGCCCACTCTTGCGTGAGGATCTGTGCAGCGAAGAATTGAGAAGTCTTCTGCTGGATCTGGTAATGATCGTCAACCATGAACATGTGGTAGGTTCCCCAACTGTTGGCACAGTTGGGATGAGGCGGAGAGTAGGACAAGGCGTGATAGTAGTGCGTGGACTTGCCACCCGCGGTCAGAAATCCACCGAAGGAGTCGGCGAGCCATAGAGCACCGAAGATGTCGACTGCGGCCTCGCCGCCGTGATCGTTGGTTTCGGTATCCAGCAGCGGAATTCCGGGAGGCAAGCCGTCGTCGCGCCAGACCTTCATGATGTGAGTGATCAACTCTGGTTCCTGGTAGAGATTCTCCCAGGGCGTTTCGCATCCGTCGTAGGGATAGTGCTCGAATGACATGAAGGCAAGATCTTGCAGGCGGCCATGGGCCTTTAGATAGTCGAGGAAGCGCCCGAGCCAGGAAGTACGGCCTTGCGCATCGGGCCAGACCTTGATGTCTTCGGTGACTCCTTCAAAGACCGGGCCGCCGAGCTTGAAATCCGGATCGACGTGATGGAGAGCAGTGGCGAATTGCAAATACAGAGTGGCGTAGTCTTCAGGCTGCATGTATTGGCCGTCGGGTTCTTCGCCCATTTCAATGTACGACACTGGATAACCACGGGTCTTGATGTAGGCCATTTGCGCTGCCGCGTCCTCGGGCGTGCTGTATAACATGGCTACGGGAACAATGGCGGGCAGGCCGCGGGTAATTCCGCTGGTGAAGAACAAGTCAAAGCCCGGCTGATCGCCTGATTCCATGCGGTCCGGCGCTACATAAATATCGGAGGGCTCGTGCCACGGATCGACCGACGAGCACAGAGTCAGAGTTTGCTTTTGATCGGGTGAATGTTGGAGGAGATCTTTGAATACATTTTTCTCGTCGATGGTTCCGAGGTAAAGCTCGCGGATGGCATAGCCGACGCAGTTTCTGCGATCACTGGAACCATGGGTATCGCAGGTATTCGAGGAGCGGGTCATCAACACGCGCACGTATTTTGTGGTCACTGGCGAGGAATCGAGACGCAGCGTGGCGGTGCGGCCTTTTCCATCCGTTACGGTTCCTGAGGTGAACGGCTTCCAGGCTCCCTTGTCTTGGTCATCCATGGCATCGCCGTCGCCTACCCAGTACTGCACTTCGTAGGCTTGGGCGTAGGGCTCTGCCCAGGCGATGCGAATCGCGTCGATGTTTTCGGGCGTTTCGAGAGCGATCACCACCCATTGCGGATGCAGGGAATCGTCCTCTCCCGTGAACTCCTTGGTGAGATATGGATTGCTCTTCCAGTACGACTGAAGATCTCCATCATCGAGGCGGGAGAACCCGTCAAACTCCGATCCACCGTTGCGAGTGAAGCCCCGGTGACGCAGTGAATAGCCATAGGAGTGGCGAATCATTTCCTTCGTGGGAGTGGGGTCGCCAGTGAAATATCCCTTGCCCGTGGGATCGCTCCAGGTGCCCCGGGGATTCCAATGCCAGGCTTGCACGAATAAGTCGGTGTTCTGCCGGTAACTGATAACTCCCCAGCCAGCAGACAGAACCTGCTTGATCTGATCGGGCCGGAAGAACATGTCGGTGGCGTTGCTGGGCACGCGGTCCACGGTCGAGCCCAAGGCGTAGAGAGGGCTGAACGTGTTTACGACGTGGCCTGGAGTTGCGTCGACGCGAACCGTTTGCGCGTTCGCATTCGAGGGCCAGACGTGGGCAGCCCACAGGAAAACGATTGCGCTTAGCGTTCGGCGCACAATCGATTGAAAAGATGACAGGTTGTTTTGCACGGCATGCCCCTTGAAGGATTTGAGCGCGACCCCACGTAAGAGTGATACATCAAGTCGCGACAATGCAACTATCGTCGAAGCCGAGGCTTTCACGCAATGAAACTCCGGTTAGAGCTCACGTGGGTTTGGCCGTGCTCTTTGTATAATTGGCAGACTCTGCGAAGCGCAATCATACGCTGTCCAAAACCGGAGCATTCTTCATGCTGATCAAAGTATTCAGTGATCGACGCTCGTTGGGGCAGGCCGCTGCCGAGCAGGCGGTGGCGGCAATTCGGCGCGCTATTGCCGAGCGCGGTCATGCGCGGATTATCGCTGCGACGGCAGCGTCACAACTCGAATTTCTGCAGGCGTTAACGAAGACGCCGGGAATCGACTGGTCGAAGGTGGAAGCTTTTCATCTCGACGAATACATCGGCTTGCCGGTCACCCATCCGGGAAGTTTCCGTAAGATGCTGCTGGAGCAGTTGGTGCAGAAGACCGCAATTGCCCACTACCATCTGCTCGACGGGGATGCCGCCGATCCTTCGGAAGTAGTGCGGCGCGTGGGAAAAGAATTGGCATCGAGGCCCGTCGATATCGCATTTCTCGGGATTGGCGAGAATGGGCACATCGCATTCAACGATCCGCCCGCCGACTTTAAGACCGAAGATCCCTACATCATCGTGAACCTGGATGAAGCCTGCCGGCAGCAGCAGGTGGGCGAAGCCTGGTTCGCCGACATTTCGCAGGTACCCAAACGGGCCATCTCGATGTCGGCGCGCCAGATTCTAAAAGCGCGGGAAATATTGGCGGTTGTGTCCGGCCCGCGCAAGGCGGAAGCGGTGAAGGCTTGCTTGGAAGGTGCGATCAGCCCAATGGCGCCGGCGTCGATTCTGCGCACGCATCCTAACACTACCGTCTATCTCGACAAGGACTCCGCTGCGCTCTTGAGCCCGGCCTTGCAGAGTGCGCTCAGTGAAGCATCGCAGGTGACAGTTAGCTCTTGACGCGCGGTTTGCAAAGAATCACGCATTGTGGACGCCCGCAAGCCGATTGCTTCGTTGCGCTGGTGGATTGAGGAGACAGCGTGAAGATTACAGATGCCAAGGTGTTTGTCTGCAGCCCGGGGCGGAATTTCCTCACTCTAAAGATTTATACGGATGAGGGAGTGTACGGGCTCGGAGATGCGACCCTGAATGGCCGGGAGTTATCGGTCGGTTCGTACTTAACGGATCACGTGATTCCGTGCCTGATCGGTCGAGACCCGTTCCAGACTGAGGATACGTGGCAGTACCTTTATCGTGGCGCGTACTGGCGACGAGGGCCGGTGACGATGACCGCAATTGGCGCGGTCGACACGGCGCTCTGGGACATCAAGGGCAAGGCCCTTAACACGCCGGTGTACAACCTGCTTGGCGGAAAAAGCAGAACCGGTGTGCTCGCCTACGGGCATGCCAACGGGCGCGATATTGAAGAAACAGTGGACGAAGTGGCCAAGTATAAGGGACTGGGCTACCTGGCCGTGCGGGCGCAGAGCGGGGTACCGGGTTTGCCCTCCACGTACGGAGTTGCGAAAGACAAGCTGTTCTACGAGCCGGCCGAGAAAGGACTGCCGCCAGAGAACGTCTGGTCTAGCGAGAAATATCTTTTGCATGTCCCCAAACTGTTTGAGGCGCTGCGACTGAAACACGGGGAAGAGATCCACTTACTTCACGACGTGCATCACCGGTTGACTCCGATTGAAGCCGGGCGGCTGGGGAAGAGCCTGGAGCCGTATCACTTGTTCTGGCTGGAAGATCCCGTTGCCGCGGAATTACAGGAGGGATTTCGAATTATTCGCCACCACACAACCACGCCGCTCGCCGTGGGAGAAGTTTTCAATACGGTTTGGGACGCGCAGCTTCTGATTAGCGAACAACTGATTGACTACATCCGGATGACGGTAGTTCACGGAGGCGGGTTCACGCCTCTGAAGAAGATCGCCGCCCTGGCTGACATCTATCAGGTCCGCACAGGATGCCACGGGGCAACAGATCTCTCTCCGGTGGCGATGGCGGCGGCGCTGCACTTCGATATCTCAGTGAATAATTTTGGAATTCAGGAATACATGCGGCATACCCGCGAGACCGATGAGGTATTTCCGCACGCTTACTATTTCAAGGATGGATATCTGCATCCGGGCGACGCCCCGGGATTGGGCGTCGACTATGACGAGAAGTTGGCTGGGAAGTTTCCGTACGAGCGGGCGTATCTGCCCGTGAACCGGAAATTGGACGGGACGATGTTTAACTGGTGAGTGCAGCTGGTAACTGCGGCGAAGTCATTCGCTATTGAGGAATCATGGGATATAAGCGGCTGGAACTCGACGGCAAGGTGGCTGTAGTGGTCGGGGGCAGTTCCGGAATCGGCCGCACTCTGGCTCGTGGACTGGCCGAAGCCGGAGCCGATGTCGTACCCAGCGCGCGGCGAATGGAGCTTGTGACTGAGGTTGCGGACGAAATCGAGCGTCTGGGCCGCCGGTCGCTGCGTGTGAGTTGCGACGTGGCCGACCGCGGATCGTTGGAGAAATTGCTGCAGGCTTCGGTCCAGGCGCTCGGGAAAGTGGATATCCTGGTCAACGCCGCCGGATTCAACCAGCGCGCTCCTACGCTGGATTTTTCTGAAGCCGACTGGGACAAGCTCATCGACACGAACCTGACTGGTACATTGCGAGCATGCCAGGTTTTCGGACGTCACATGATCGAGCGCAGCTATGGACGCATCATCAACATTGCTTCGATGGGCTCATTCCTGGCACTTTATGAAGTGGCAGCGTACTGCGCGAGTAAGGCGGGCGTAGCCTCTTTGACGAAATCGCTGGCCATCGAATGGGCGAAGCATGGAGTCTGTGTGAACGCGATTGCTCCGGGGTACTTCCGCACCCCGCTGAGCGAGAAGCTGTTGATGGGCACTCCGCGCGGACAGGAAGTCCTGACTCGTACCCCGATGAAGCGCTTTGGCGAGCTGGAGGAACTGATTGGGGCGGCGGTCTTTCTCGCGTCAGACGCTGCCAGCTTCGTAACTGGCACTTTGCTGGCGGTGGATGGTGGCTATCTCGCCAGCGGCGTTAATCAATGACTTCTGGCGTCAGAATTCTGGAGTGAATGCCTTCGCCATTTCCAAAGTAGTGCGCTGTTTGTGCCGGTACGCGAGGTTAGCCATGTGCACCGCGATTGCAGACCGGTAGCCGATTTCGACCGGAGCATTCGGTGTCTTACGGCTGCGCACGCATTCGATCCAGTTGGCCATGTGACCCTGATCTGGAGTTTTCCCGGCGAGAGCGGCCCCCTGTGGCCGATTGGTCTTTTCGGGATAGTAGCGAATAAATTCTCCTTCTTCGCCGTTCACCATGTCGGATGCTCCCCATCCGTGTTCGATGGTCCCGTCACTGCCCAAGATGTGCTCGCCCAATCCAAAATGTTTGTTGCTGAACGTGGACTGCCAGGTCACAACCGTGTCATTGGGGAAATCGAAAGTCACTGCGATCGTATCCGGCACTTCGCGGCCATCTTTCACAGAAAAAACTCCACCTGACATGAACGCAGCCGCCGGCAGAGGAAGATCGAGCGCGCTCATGATCCACGCAATCTGGTGCACCATGTTCTCGGCCACGTTTCCGCCGGAAAACTCCCAGAACAGGCGCCAGTTGAGCAGGCGGTATGGGTCGAAGGGCCGGTCCGGCCGGCCGTTCAGGAATGCACTCCAGTTGACGTTCTGGGCAGTACAGTCGGAAGGAATAGGACGCACCCATTGGCCTCGTCCATGTGGACTGTTCCGGCTCATCCACGATTCCACTTGCGTGACCTTTCTCACCATCCCGTCCTTGATCCACTTCCTTGCATCCTGCAACGCGCCGGAACTTTCCCACTGCAATCCGATCTGGATGATGCGGCGGGATTGCGTAGCGGCCGCGAGGCATTGCTCGGCTTCGGGAATCGACCACGTCATGGTCTTTTCGGAGTAGAGGTCCTTGCCCGACGCCAGGGTGTCGAGAAAATGTCTCGCATGCGTGTGCAGTGGGCTGGCGACGATGACAGCATCGACATCTTTCATGTCTAGCAGGCGCCGATGATCGTCGAATGTTTGAATGCCGGGAATTTTTTTCTTCGCTTCGTCTCGGCGTCGGCTGTAGACGTCCGCCATAGCCACCAGCTGGATGTTGGGAACCTTCAAGACTTCTTCCAGCAAATCCTGCCCGCGGTTTCCCACCCCAATCATGCCCACGCGGACGCGATCATTCGCGCCGAGGACACTTGAATGTGGATAGGCCAGGAAAGCTGCTGTTCCTAAAGCAGTCTGCTTCACAAAATCCCGCCTGGTGCTGTCGGTCATGTTGTCACTCCCCGAACGAGAACGGGTTACAGCGCTCCGGCTTTTTGCAGAAGCTCTTTCATACCCACCCAACTCTGGCGCGAAGATTTCTCCGGTGTGCCCCCGCCCGTCCAGTGGGTTTCGAGGCTAACGGCGAAATGATAACCGTCACGCTTGAGCGCTTCAAACTGCCCGAGCCAGTCGACGATCCCGGCTCCCATCGGCGCCCAATCGTAATCGTTGTTGTTGCCTTTTTTCATTGCGTCTTTGCAGTGGCAGTGGCCGATGCGGTCCTTGGGCAGAAGATTGTAGCCATCAGGAAACGGCTTTTCGCCGCTGGCGGCGGCGTTTCCCGGGTCCCAGTTCAGCATGAGATAGGGCGACTTGACCGCGTCCAAAACCTTGGCCGCCTCAGCTCCCGTGGCCGTATTGAGACCGGCGTCGTTTTCCAGCAACAGCGTGATGCCTTTCTTGCCCGCTTTGTTGGCCGCCTCCAGGAGTTTCTCGTTGATCGCCGCACGATACGATTCTTGATCATCCAAGCGCCAGAAATCGAAGCAGCGCACGCGATCGGTTTCGAAAGACTTTGCCAGCTCGATGCCACGCTCCAGCACTTCGTCCTGCTGCTCAAAGGAGAAGCCGGCGTGAAAATCCCCATGCTCGCGGAACCTCGATAAGGGAGCACCCTTCCAGTCGACTTTAAAGAGTGGACTGGCTATATCGGTCACCCGCAATTGAAATTTCTCTAGAATGCGCCGCGCCTCCGCGACTTCGTTTGCATCCAGATTGAGAATGTTCTTGTTCCACATGCCGCGAAGCTCGATCCACTGCATCCCGAATTCGCGGGAGGCAACTTCGCAGGCGCGGCCAAAGTCTTGTGAGATCTCGTCGTTGATAACGGCGATGCGGAAAAGGGATTTCAGGGCCTGAGCTGGCGCAGCCTTCTCCTGATCGCCGAGGGAAGAATCCAACGGCCCGCGTAATGGCGCAGGCGCTATCAGGGCACGACCGGGCAGAGGCGCCGTTGCGGCGACGGCTGCCGCGGCGCCGAGGCCCGTGAGAAACCTGCGACGCGCATTCTCCCGATGCTCTCTAACCATAACGTTGCACCTGCCTGGGACTGCCCGGTCAACTCTTGATGGTTTTTGAGGCCTCATCCCATGAAACGGCGGTCTTGCGAAAATAAGATTCATTCGCCATGTGGCAAGCGAGTGCCGCATGGTGGCCGAAGACGGCATCTTCGACAACCGGCTTGCGGGAACGCACCGCCTCGAAGAAATTCCACAAGTGTGGCTTCATGTCGTCGTAATCCGGGCCCCGGAATGCGATCGTCTCGGACATGGGCTCGTGACCCAGCTTCGGATCATTCTCCGCGTGCCATTGCTTCTCGTAGGCGCTGCGCATCGCGTGCGGGAATCCGGAGTCGTAGTAGCTGGGGACCGAGTCCTTCCCGGATTGAGGGGTGTAGCTGAGGCCGAACTCATTAACTTCGAGAATTCCCTTTGAGCCCTGGATGCGGTACGTCTCCGGCATTTCAGTACCTAGACTCAGCCGCATGTAAACCGGAAGATCGCCGTAATAAAAGAGGCTGGCGTGAACGTCTGGCATGTTGCGGCCATCCTTAAAGCGGCGGATTCCGCCGATCGCCATGGCCTGCCGGGGAGCTTCATTCATATCCAGCATGAACATCATGCCGCTGACCAGATGGACCAAGAGATCGCCGGCCAGACCGGTGCCATATTCCTTCCAGCAACGCCACCGGGCAAAGATGTAGGGATCGAACGCGCGCTTGGGGACAGTTCCCTGCCAGGTGTCCCAGTCGAGGGTTTCGGGAGACAGGTCCGTAGGCGGAGGATATTCCCAGGCGCCGGTGGGATCATTGCGCCCCAGCCAGCCTTCGACCAACATCAGATCGCCTAAGGTTCCCTGCGAGATGAGTTCTCTGGCCTTGGCACAGATTAGAGAACTCACGCGTTGCGAGCCTATCTGGACAATGCGCCCGGTCTTCTGCGCAGCCGCAACCATCTCGACGCCATCGGCGGCGCTGTGCGACATGGGCTTTTCGCAGTAGATGTCTTTGCCTGCGGTCACCGCGTCCACGACCACCTGCTTGTGCCAGTGATCGGGCACCGCCGCGACAATGCAATCGATCTCCTTGTTGGCAAGCAACTCATGATAGCGGCGAGTGACGGGAAGGTTGGGGTTGTCGGTAATCTCGCGAGCCAGAGTGTGGCGTCCGTTATAAAGATCGCAGGCTGCTACGCATTCCATCCCAGGTAGTTCGATGGAATCAGCCAGCAACCCTGATCCCTGCATGCCAATACCGATTATGCCGAAGCGGAGCCGGTCGCTGGCCGCAACCGGACGCGGCGAGGCCAAGACTGGCGTGGGATTCAGCAGCATGGTTTTCGCGGTCAGGGATGCGCCCGCCGCAGCGGCACCTATTTCCAAAAATCTACGGCGCGAGAATTTGCTCATGTGTTTGTTCCTCGCCTTCTGGTATTTTTATTTGCTACTTCTTCAGCTTCTTAACCGCAACTTCTTTGAAAAACACGATGTCGTTGTCGCTATGGTTCTGCAATCCGATGTAGCCTTCGAGAGGGCGAGGTCCGCGAAAGGGCTCGAAATCGAACTTCCTCTCCGGAACTGGATCGCCTTCGGTGTAGTCCGTCACTTTCACTCCGTTTAACACCACCACTGTATGCGGGCCATCCAGAGTGATTTCCATGTTGTTCCACTCTGGGCCGGGCTTCCCAGGCTTAGCCAACGGCTTGGTCTGCGAGTACAGCGTGCCGGTGATGTGGTACTCATCCTCACCGGACGTCTCAGGATGATTGTCAATCTGCACTTCATAGCCATAATGCACGGGCATCCATTCTTCGCGAGGTTCGATGGGAATGCGGATAAACACACCCGAGTTGTCGTTGTTGTCGCGCATTTTGTAAACCACGCGGATGATGCAGTTGCCGAACTTGCCTCCCGTCCAATAGAGCAGACCCATACCGCCATGAGTGCGGATCAGACCGTCTTCCACGGTGTCCCCACCTGGGCCAACATGCTTCCATCCCATGAGGTCTTTCCCGTTGAAAAGTTGCTGCCAGTCGTCCGATTGGGCTCGCAGCGTGACCGGTAACAGCGCAAGCAGCAGAAACCAGCACGAAAACCGCTTAGTTGTCGTCATCCATGCCTCCTCAGAGCGAACTCTGCTCGGCAGCCAGATTCCCGTCAGGACCCGCGCCCCAGAAAGTAACAGACGCTCAACTAATTGTCATCCCCGGATGACACTTTCACAGGGTGAACAGCACGTATTTGGTTAGAGATTCAATAGCTTTCTCTCATTTAAAGAAAATACTGGAACAGACGATGAGGTAATTAAAGGGTCTTGGGAAGCGATTGCCGAACATGGAACCTCACTTCACTCAGGGAACGGCAGGATGAGCGAGAACGATTGCGATATCGTCAAGGAGTTTCTGGTCGAGAGCTACGAGAACCTGGACCGACTGGACCGGGAATTGGTCAGCTTAGAGAAGAATCCCGATGATCGTGACGCTCTGGGCAGCGTGTTTCGCACCATCCACACCATCAAGGGTACGTGCGAGTTCTTGGGTTTCAATAAATTGGAAGCGGTAGCGCATGTGGGAGAGAACCTGCTGTCCCGCTTGCGCGACCGGCAGCTCGCCCTGACTCCGGAGATTACAACGGCATTGCTGACGATGGTGGATGCGGTCCGGCAGATGCTGAGGCAGATCGAGACTGCGGGGCAGGAAGGGGAGCGCGATGATTCCAACCTGATTGCCACCTTGACCCGCCTGCAACTGACGCCATCAGCAGCCCCAAAGGCCGAGGCAGGGGTAACGACGAAGGTTGCTCCGGTGCCGGGGAGTGCTTCGGAAGCCGCCGTCGAGACACCGCCGAATATTGGCGACATTCTGATGCAAAGGACGGGCGTCACGCCGGCAGAAACTTTGCTCGCCACTGAGAGGCAGCAAGCGGGCGACCCGCGCCGCATTGGCGAGATTCTGGTGGAACAGGGAGCGGTGCGTCCCGCCGATGTGGTGGACGCGCTGCGGGTTCAGCAGTCCTCCCGCGGGCAGACGACCGCCTCCGACAGCACGATTCGCGTAGATGTCGGATTACTGAACAAGGTGATGAATCTGGTGGGCGAACTGGTGCTGGCGCGCAACCAGGTGCTGCAATTTGCCAACCGCATGAAAGACACCGGCTTTCTAGCCGCCTCAAAGCGCCTGAACCTGATTACCACCGAACTGCAGGAAGGGGTCATGAAGACCCGCATGCAGCCCATTGGGAACATCTGGGCGCAGTTCCCGCGGACGGTGCGCGATGTCGCGCTCGGATGCGGCAAGGAGGTGAGTATCGAGATGGAGGGCAAGGAGACTGAACTCGACAAGACCATCATCGAGGCCATCAAAGACCCGCTTACCCATCTGGTGCGTAATTCTGTCGACCATGGAATCGAGCTTCCTGAAGACCGGGTGAAGATGGGGAAAGCTAGAAGCGGACGCCTGATCCTGCGCGCCTTTCATGAAAGCGGGCAGGTCAACATCGAGATCAGTGATGATGGCGCGGGCTTGAACGAGGAGCGTATTCGTAAGAAGGCGGTCGAGCGAGGAGTGATCACCCCCGAACAAGCGGCACGCATGACCGAGCGGGAAGTCTTCAATCTGATCTTCCTGCCCGGATTCTCCACGGCGGAAAAGGTGACGAATGTATCCGGCCGGGGCGTAGGCATGGATGTGGTGAAGACGAACGTAGAAAAGATTGGCGGCACCGTGGACATTCAGTCCATCCCAGGCCAGGGTACTACGGTGCGGGTAAAGATTCCCTTGACCCTGGCCATCATTCCCGCGCTGGTGGTGACCTGCAGCGGAGACCGTTACGCCATTCCGCAGGTGAGCCTGCTCGAACTACTTCGAGTCGAAGCTGACCACGCGACCACTGGCATTGAAATGGTTCAGGGCGCTCCAGTGTACCGGTTGCGCGGCCGCCTGCTGCCTTTGGTGTACTTGGACCGCGAGCTGCACGTGTACGACGAGAAACCAGCGCGAGAAGCAGAGCGAACCATCAACATCGTCGTGCTGCAAGCCGATGGCCGGCAGTTCGGGCTGGTGGTGGATGAAATCAACGACACCGAGGAAATCGTGGTCAAGCCACTGGGCAAACAGCTCAAGGGCGTGAACACCTTTGCGGGCGCAACCATCATGGGTGACGGCAAAGTCGCACTGATCCTGGACGTGCTGGGGCTGGCCCAGCGGGCCAATGTGATCAGCGAGTTGCACGACCGCGCTGTGGAGCAGGAACGGGTCGGGGCGGATAAGACAGCGGGCAAGCGGCAAACACTTTTGCTCTTCCAGACAGGGGAAAACGCGCGGATGGCCATCCCGCTTTCGCTGGTCGCACGGTTGGAGGAATTTGCGCGAACCGCGGTGGAGAATGCGGGACATCAGCAGGTGGTGCAGTACCGCGGGCAGATCATGCCGTTGATCCGGATCTCGGAAGTGGTGGAGTTGAAGGAAATTGGCGCCGACCGCCCCGGCAAAGCGGCTGTTGATTCGCAAGCGCCCCTCCAGGTCGTGGTCTATGCCGAGCAGGGGCACAGTGTGGGTCTGGTGGTCGAGCGCATCCTCGACATTGTGGAAGAAGACGTGGTGCTCGAGCACCCGGTCGAGCGTGCCGGGATTCTGGGCTCAGCCGTGGTCCAACAGCGCGTGACCGACCTACTCGATGTTCAGGGTGTGGTGCGCGCAGCGAATCCCCGCTTCTTTGCGAAAGCGGCCGGGGCATAAGGACGGAAGGCCTCCATGGCCCAAAGCGAGCAGCTGTGCACTTTTTTTCTCGATGGACACTTCTTCGGGGTACCCGTACAGCAGGTCCAGGAAGTGATCCGCTATCAGGAGATGACGCGCGTGCCACTGATGCCGCAGGTGGTGCGCGGACTGATCAACCTGCGCGGACAAATTGTCGCGGCCATCGATCTGCGGCGGCGCCTGGGTATGGACGAGCGTGCCGTCGATCAGTTGCCCATGAATGTCGTAGTACGCATCGCCGATGGAGCGCTCAGCCTTCTCGTGGACGAAATCGGTGATGTCATCGAGGTTGAGGAAACCAGTTTCGAGGACCTGCCCGAAACCTTGCAGGGCTCTGTCCGGACCGTGATCCGGGGCGTCCACAAGCTGCATGGCCGGATCGTGCATGTGCTGGACATCGAAAAAGCCTGCCAGATTGACTGAAGCCGGCGAAAGTACGGTTACAGGCCAATAGCTTTCAGGGCGGGCTTGCGTGGGACGGGCTTATCTGCTCGCCGATTCGATACCCACTCTTGCTAAAGGCCGTGGCTTTTTCTGCCGATGAAAGGCTTGTCTGGGCTTAATGCTGTTCCCGGAGATTGTGGGAGGGGAAGGAAATGAAATTCACACTTGGAAAGCAGCTGGGACTGGGCTTTGCATGCGTCCTTGCCCTCACGGTTCTTAGCGCAGTGCTCACTTAACTGAAGGAGGGAGCAATCAAGGCAGCGCAAGACCGAGTAATGGCAGTGCGCGTCCCCACGGTCAGAGCCTGCACGGACTTGCAGAGAGACCTGAATCAAACGCAGAGCGACGGGCGCCAGGCCATCCTGGCTGGAAGCCAACCAGCCCAGTGGGAGGCCGTAAAGAAGACTTTCGATTCGCATTGGGAGGGCATTGGGAAAGACGTTGCAAGGCTGGACGAATTGTCTCCACACTGGACTCAGGCCGACCGTGACCGGCTAACCGAAACGAAGCAAGAGCTTCCCAGCCTCCGGGAAATCCAGGAAGCAGCGATGAAACATGCAGCGGGCCGCGGCCACGGCGCCGTTGTTAAGGCGGGAAACGAATTCGCCGATGCGGCGACCCCAGTAACAGAGGCCATCAAGAAGCCCCTCGGCGACGTAGCGGATTCCTTCGCAACACTGCTGAAGCAGAGCAGCGAGGATATGAATGCCGAGAACCGCTCGCTCAACCTGACAACCTCGGTCGTCACTTTCCTGGCATTGGCCAACGGAATTTTTGTGGCGGTGTTCCTGAGTCGAAAAATCTGCGGCGCAACCCAGTCAGTTCTGAGCCAGGCCGAGGCCATTGCCGCGGGTGACTTGACGCGCGACGACTTGAGGGTCCGCAGCCACGATGAACTGGGCGATCTGACCTCGGCGATCAATACGATGAGTGGAAGCCTGAAACGCATGATCCTGGCCATCACGGAAAGTGCGGTTCAGGTGGCTAGTGCAAGCGAAGAACTAAATATCACCAGCCAGCAGATCACTGCCAACTCCGAGGAAACCTCAGCCCAGGCCGAGATGGTTTCCAAGGCGGCACAGGCGGTCAGCCAGAACCTGCAGACCGTGGCCACCGGCGCCGAAGAAATGGGCGCCAGCCTCAGGGAAATCGCCAAGAACGCTACCGAGGCCGCCAGGGTTGCGACGTCAGCCGTCAAGGTCGCCGAAACCACCACTGCCACCGTGTCCAAGCTGGGCGAGTCCTCCGTCGAGATTGGCCAAGTTATAAAAGTCATCACATCGATTGCGCAACAGACCAACCTGCTGGCCCTGAATGCCACTATCGAAGCCGCGCGCGCCGGCGAGGCGGGCAAAGGTTTTGCCGTAGTCGCCAATGAGGTGAAGGAATTGGCCAAGGAAACCGCGAAGGCCACAGAAGACATCAGCCGCAAAATCGAAGCCATACAGACCGACACCAAGGCAGCGGTGGATGCCATCGCATCGATCAGCGGGGTGATCAACCAGGTCAACGACATCTCCACCACCATCGCCACGGCCGTGGAGCAGCAGAACGCCACCACCAACGAAATGTCGCGCAACGTGAGCGAGGCGGCCCATGGCAGCGGCGAGATCACCAGCAACATTACCGGTGTGGCGGAGGCGGCGCAGGGGACGACGCGCGGAGCCACTGAGACCCAGCGGGCGTCACAGCAACTGGTGGAGACCTCCACGCAACTGCGCCGCTTGGTCGAGCAATTCAAGATCAACGCCAGCGAGAGCGTTCGCGGGAAAGACGCCGCCGCCGCGTCTCCAATGCAGAGCAAGGCGGCCCATGCAGGCTCATAACTGCACGGCGCACGCGGCCTGCCCGGTTTTTGACCCAGGTGTTGCCGGCAGCAATCCGACAACCGGGCCGCCAGCCTGGTGAAACGGATGGACACTATTTCTTATGCCCCCCATTCGCATTCTGGTGGTGGATGATTCGGTTGTGATTCGCAGATTGCTCTCTGACACCTTGTCGGGAGACTCGGCACTCGAGGTTATTGCCACAGCCAGCGACGGCCGAATCGCTCTGGCGAAGATTTCGCTGCTTCACCCCGACTTGGTCACCCTCGACGTCGAAATGCCGACGATGAACGGGTTGGAGACGATTGCGGCAATACGCAAGTTGTACCCCAAGTTGCCGGTCATCATGTTCAGCACGCTCACCGAGCGTGGTGCGGCGGCGACCCTTGATGCGCTGTCTCTGGGAGCATCGGATTATGCAACAAAACCCAGCAATACCGGCAGTCCCACGGTTGCGATTGAACGCATACGCACTGAGCTCATCCCAAAGATCAAGGCACTGTGCGGAACCATCGTCCCTTTGAAACTCCTGCCGTTACCTGGGTCTCGGCCGGGATTGAAGATTCGAGGAGGCCTCAGCCCACGCATTGAAATCGTGGCCATTGGCACCTCGACCGGTGGCCCGAACGCTTTGGCCGAAGTCTTGCCGCGGATTCCGAATGACTTTCCCGTCCCGATTGTCGTGGTGCAGCACATGCCGCCAATTTTCACCCGCCTGCTGGCCGACCGGCTGGCCAGCCGCTCCGCCATTCCTGTGGAAGAGGGCCGGGCAGGTGTGGTTCTGTCACCCGGGCACGCCTGGATCGCACCGGGAAATTTCCATATGAAGGTGATACGCGAAGGCGTGGACAGGCGGCTGAACCTGAATCAGGAACCCCAGGAGAACTCCTGCCGCCCAGCGGTCGATGTGTTGTTTCGCTCGGTGGCGGCGGCCTATGGAGCAACCGTTCTCGGAGTGGTGATGACCGGTATGGGATCGGACGGCGTGCTGGGAGCACAAGAAATTCGCGATGCCGGTGGAGACGTGATCATCCAGGACGAGGCTTCCTCCGTGGTCTGGGGCATGCCTGGTCTGGTGCAGGCCTCTGGGCTGGCCGATTCCGCCTATCCTGTCGATCAGTTGGCGGCGGAGATCACACGTCGTGTGCTGCGCAGCCGTGGTGTCCACGCCAACGTTGACCTGAAGAGTTATGCCGCCCCGGCGACTCCGGCAAAATGACGATCGCCCCTCCCACCGCTGCGGCGTCAGTTGTCCCCACCAAGAGCCGCGAAGCACTTGACCCGGTTTACCGGCAAATCCGCGACCTTGTGTACAAGGTTTCAGGTATCTACAAGGCCGAAGATAAGCTTTATCTGCTGGCGGACGGCTGCGGCCGGCGGATGAAACAGCTGGGTGCGCGCACTGCGCGCGAGTATTGGGGTCATCTCTCAGGGCAGCCCGGCCGCGAGGGAGAACTTCGGAACCTGCTGAACGAAGTCACCATTGGTGAAACCTGCCTGTTTCGAAGCCCGCCCCAACTCGACGCGTTGCGGAAAGTGATTCTCCCGGAGATCGTGGGAGGGAAAATCATGCAGGTGACCAAGAGGTTGCGGATCTGGAGTGCGGGTTGCTCCACCGGCAAAGAGTCATACACGCTGGCTATGAACATGCTTGAGGAAAGTGAGCGCTTACTCAAAGGCTGGACGGTGGAAATTCTCGCCACCGACCTGAATGACCATTCCGTGGAAACCGCGAAGGCCGGCGTCTACGGCGACTACGCGCTGCGCTCCACCCCGGATCATTTCAAACGCAAATATTTCTCGATGGTCGATGAGAAAAGACTTCGTGTATGCGCGGACGTAAAGAAACTGATCACCTTCAGCCGGCTGAATCTGCAGGACGATTCCAAGATGCCCATCATGAAGGGCATGGATCTCATTTTCTGCTGCAACGTGCTGATCTATTTTGACGGCCCTTCGAAGTCGAAAGTGATTGACCACTTTTTCAGAAACCTCAATTTTGGGGGTTATTTCTTTCTTGGAACCTCCGAATCGCTGATGAAATTAAACGACAAGTTCCACCTTGTGCATTTTCCCGGGGCCATCGCGTATTGGAAACCATCCCTCAAGAGTGCCCAGCTATGATCGCCTCCGTTGCTGCAACGATTCGGGAGCGGGTGCAGCACATCGAAGCCACGCCCACCATCCCAGCGGTTTTTCTTCCCCTACTGAAGTTGTTGAGCAATTCCACGGAGGAACTGCAGGTAGACGAGGTGGTGCGGCTGGTGTCCTACGACAACAGCATTGCTGCGCAATGCCTGCGCGTGGCGGGCTCACCCCTATTCGGAATGGTACAGCCCCCACAGTCCATTAAGGGAGCGATCATTAGCCTGGGTCTGCGTCGCGTCGAAACCATTCTTCTCACCTGTTGCCTGGGGCAGGCCTTTCCGGCGAAAAAGTGGGTGCTGGATCCGGTTGTATTTTGGCGACATTCGCTGGGGTGCGCCATGGTGTGCCGGAGATTCAGCGAGAAGTTGGCCGCGGCGGACGCTGAGAAGGCTTATATGGCGGGGCTTTTGCATGACATAGGGTTCATGGTCAACTGTCTGGTTTTCCCCAAGGAATTTGCTGTGGCGATGCAGCGCGCCTGCCAGAAGGAGATTCCGCTAGACGAGGCGGAACAAGCCACAATGGGGTTCACGCACTGCGAGACTGGGCGGGCGCTGGCTGAAAAATGGAAGCTGGCCGACGAGATAACCGCAGTGATCGCCTATCATCACGGCCTCGAGCAAAGCCAAAACGCGCAGCCGCTGGTGGCCTTGGTGCACCTGAGCGACCTTTTCTGCCGCATGCGCGGCCTGGGTTACGGATACTATGAGCGTCACAAGGTCGATTCGATCGCCGATCCGGCATGGGCGATTCTCCTGACGGAACACCGTGATCTCGAAGGTGTGGACCTGGTGCGCTTCACCTTTGAACTCGATGACGCAGTTGACGAGATTCACGCCCTGGTCTCTACGGTGTTCGGCTCGGCGCCGGTGTGCACCTGACCCGGCGCGGCACGGTCTTGAGCCAGAAGATCAGCTCGGCTGGAACTGCCATTGCGCCTAGCTCTCAAGTAGAACGTCCTAGCTATGAACTTGGAGGGAAATGACGATGAGCAGGCCTTCAAACAGCAGCCGGACTTCAAGGGCAGGGGAGCCCGCGAGGGAACACAGAGTATAGTCGCTGCCGGTAATTACGGTGGGGGGAGATAGCATACAACTTTCCGCCAAGCCGACAATCTTGTTCTTGAAGTTGCCCGCCACCATGTTGCAGACTTCGCCGAGCGCGTCCGCCACCTCGGGGCCGACCTTGTCCAGGGCCACGCCCAGCATCTTGGAAGTCATGAGCGCGGCCGCTTTCCCCGCACAGCGCACGCTGAGCACTCCGCACAGTTGCCCCGCCAGTCCCACCATCGCCGTAACGTCCAGCCTTGTCTCCTCCGTGCTGGCGGGTGCGATCAGTTGGCAACCCAACATGAGTTCGAAGACTTCCTGGGCCGCTACCTCGAGCAGCGAAATCCAGTTTTCGTGCTTGGCCTTGCCCGCCAGCGACTCACTCACCGATCTCACAATTTACCTGCCAGAACGGGGATGACATGTTCCTTCACCTGCTCCGGCGTGAACGGCTTGCGGATGTAGCCCCTCGCCCCGCAGGATAGGGCTTGCACCACATGAGTCTCACTGCCTTCAGTTGTAATCATGACCACCGGCACATCTTTTGCGTTCTCGACTCCGGGCAGCTGTTTGATGAATTCCAGCCCGTCCATCACCGGCATGTTGATGTCGCAAAGGATGAGATCGACAGGGTTGCCCTGAAGGACGGCAAGAGCCTCGGCTCCGTTCCCCGCCTCCAGCACTTGTTTGAGGTCAATCCCCGCCTGGCGAAGGCAGCGCTCAACGATCTTGCGCATGACCGAGGAATCGTCGACGATAAGAGCACGTATGGGCATAAGGCGTACCCATTCTCCACGTGGAGAAACGCCTGGTTGGTTCTTCCTTAAATTGGTTTGTTTTGGTTCTTCCTTAAATTGGTTTGTTGTTGGGTCTATCGGCACGAAGTGACAAGACTTTAGGAAAGCGACTTTTTAGGAGACGATATGGTTTCAGCTTCGCATCTAGCCAGCAATCGTAAATCACTGACGACATCGGGAGCCTCGTGGATCATGCAAAGAAAGCGGAGGGGTACGCGCATCTTGGAGTGAACATGCAAAAGATGCGGATCACTTTGCGGAAATCGTCGGCTGGTAAGTTTGTAATCTCGACCGGTGAGGGGCCATCCTTCGTGTGTGCTGTCTGCGATCATATTGCCTTCGATCCGGCGCTAGCTTGATTTGATGCCAGCGCAGTTTTCGGCGACGTTGGTGACACCGCCTATCGAGCTGCGTACCTTGCCATTGCTGCCATGAACAAATAGTTTGAACGTGCAATGTCTTGCCACTGCGGCCGAGAACACCAAAGAACCGAGTACGGCACCGAGACGGCCCACCTCATTCTTCATTCTTCGTCCAGATATTCGCCAGGAACATCGTCCTCCGGCACCTCGTGCGTGTGAACTTCCTGCTCGTCATTGTTGTCGGCGCGCTCGACACCAGCGACGACATCCGCTTCGAACGCATTCCCTTCCTCGATCAACTCGTCGACGCTCTCCGAATCGGCACCTTCGAGGCGGGACAACCCCTGCAAATCTCCGGACTGTTCACCCGAACGCGATCCTCGACCTTCGGGTGAGAACGCCAACTCACCCACGCTCTTGCTTTGCTTCCGAGGCTGTTTCTTGGCCACAACTCTCTTTTTTCCTGCCCTTCTCGGTGCAGGTTTCTTCCTCGTCAACTTCTTAGAGCGTTTCTTCGCCTTCGTTGCTGTCACTTTCTTGCGGGCAGTCTTCTTCTGCTTCTTCGTGGTTTTCCTTTTTGCAGCCATTCGCGCAGTCTAGCACCGAAGCGTAGGCGCGGCAAAGCGCGGTGCGCCGTGTTCCCAGCTATGTTTCTATCGAATTCGCGTAGATCAGATGACGTACCTCCGGATCACCGGTAACGTAGCTGGATAGGCGTTGCTCCACTTCGCGGTCCGCTTGGGTCTGCCGTTCGTGTTGACGCAGATGTTCTGCCCACGAGTTCACCAGAAAAATCTCCAGATAGCGATACCCAACTTCTGTGTCACGGTAGATCCCCCATCGGTACGCACCATCGCGAAGTCGTATGCGAGCATATTGATGGATTGCTTCCACGAACTCCGCCTCGCGTTCTGAAATGACCGTGTATTCGACCGTAACTAACACCGGTCCCCGCTGAAGGTCGGCGGTAGCCTCTTTGACGACAACTGGCATGCGCCAGTGGTTCCATGGACTCAGATCCATGGTCGAATCAGGAAGTTTTGCGAAGAGCACGAACATCAGACTCCCGATCGTTCCAACTCCGGCACAAACAAGGGCGATTCGGATGCCTGCTCGTTGGGCTACCGCGCCCCAAGCTGCACTCCCCAGAGCGAAGCTCCCCTGATAAACCAGAATGAAGATTGCAAGCACTCGCGCTCGTACCCAGTCCGGGGCAAGGTTCTGCACCAGAGCGCTGATCAAGGAAATGAAAGTTACCCAGGCCGCACCGCCAACGAGCATCACAGGAGCAAGTGTGCTCAATCTGTGCAAGCCACTGATCGCTGCGATCACCAACCCCAAAATCACCACTCCAGTCGAAACCACGACTTCCATGGACCATCTGGCGCAGGCTGACTGCATTATCAATGCGCCGCCAATTGCCCCCGCCCCAAAGCATCCGAGCAAGATCCCGTATCCGATTGCGGTCTCATTCAGGCTCCGGGAAACGGTCGGCAGTAATGCAAAGAGCGCGCTTGAGAAGAACATTACTATGCCTGTCCGAACCACCACGGTGAGGATCGTGGGCGAGTGGCCGACGTAGCGAATGGCGGCAACAGTCGCTCCCGTCAACGTTTCCGGTGGCGCGGTCCGCTTGCGAATCGGCCTCTTCCACCTTGCAACTACCAGAATGACGCCGAAAAACGACACAAAGTTCGCAACGAAAGCGGTGGCGACACCTGCGGCAGCTATCACTACGCCCGCGAGTGCAGGCCCAACCGCTCGGGCGAGATTGAATTCGATCCCGTTGAGCGCCAATGCTGGTGCAAGATCGTCCTTGGACACCAGTTCAGGCAGAATTGCTCCCCACGTCGGTCTTTCGAAGGCATCTCCGGCGGAGAGCGCAAACGTCAATCCGAGCAGCAGCCAGGGCGACATGAAACCAGCAATGGTCAAGCCTGCGAGAAGCAGGGCTACGCCCATCATCCACGACTCGGTGAAAAGAATCAGCTTGCGGCGGTCGAAGATATCGCCAGCGGAGCCCGCTGGAAGGGCCAACAGGAAATATGGCAAGGAAGCGGCAGTCTGCGTCAGCGCAACATAAATCGGCCCGGCACCCAGTGACACCATCAACCATGCAGCCCCAACGTTCTGCATGAAGGTGCCGATATCGGAAACCACATCTGCCACCAACAGATTGCGGAAGGTGGACACACTCAGGGGTCGCCACAAGCTCGATGAACCCCGCGCCCTCAAGTTCTCTTCAGCGGTATCGGTCAACCGGCCTTGCCCCCTTGCCCTGTCTCGCAGGCGGTACCCTAGATGCGGGCGCGCTCCGACCGTCAGCGCCGAATCGTCAGGCGTTGATCGAGCCGGAACTTATTATGGACTAAGGCCGATATCCTTCGCTTCTCCACTGCCTGTAAAGGGTCACCTGCTCATTGCTCCAGTAAGGGCCCCCGGGAGGCATGGATTGGTTTGTCAGAGTGTCCTCGACGGCTTGAGCATTGTCGTGATCGTTTGAAGGATCCGACATATATGTGTAGTTGTCGAGCAGAATGTTATGTTTGTTCATGTGGTCGATATCAATCTGCCTGAACAGCGGTCTAATGTCCCTCTCGAAGGAAACTGGCATTCTCTCTCTCCCTTCTTAAGATCGTTCATCTTGGATAGAGGTGGTGCGTCTACTCATTTACTGGCCTGTAACTAATACCATGCGCCAATCCTGTGATTCTCAACGGACAATCGACTGTTCCAGCCGCCGGTTCCTAGCTGGCGCGCGCCAGACGGTCTAGTTCCCGC
>JBAUVZ010000043.1:0-8365 GCA_049583505.1 Candidatus Sulfotelmatobacter sp. | reverse complement strand
TGGTGGATCATTTGTATTTTGTCGCCGAACACGACGATCACCATCTGGCGCGAATCTGGGAACTGCTCAACGCTACCCCATAGAGTGCTGGATCGGCGATCAGGGTTTGACTGTGATCAGGGGCTTGGTGCAGGCGATGACTTCGCCAATTTGCATTGCTGGTACCGTGGCCGCATTGAGGGAGCGCGTAAGCTGCGCGGAGTCTTTAGATGCGACCGAAATCAGCAGCCCGCCCGCTGTTTGAGGATCGAAGAGAAGCGATCTCAGGTCTTCGGGCACTCGGTCGGCATAGCCGACCATGCATTCGGCGAAGTCGCGGTTGTTCTTGAGGCCGCCGGGAATGTAGCCCGCGCGAATGCATTCGAGCGCGCCCGGAAGCACCGGAATGCTGCCGGCGCGCAAGATAAAGGATACGTTTGAGGCAAGCGCCAGCTCACGGGCGTGACCGATCAGGCCGAAGCCTGTGACATCGGTCATGGCGTGGATGCGGAACTCCCCTGGCTGAATTACTTCCGCGGCTTGCTTGTTCAGAGTGGTCATCGACTGAACTGCGGCGTCGATCCATGGGGGTAGGGCCTTGCCTTTCTTGATCGCCGTGGAAATCACGCCTGTGCCCAGCGCTTTGGTGAAGATGAGAGCATCGCCCGGCTTAGCGCCAGCGTTGGTAAAAACTCTTTTCGGATCGATGAGTCCGGTGACGGCGTAGCCGAACTTGGTTTCGTCGTCGCGAATGCTGTGGCCACCGATCACCGTACATCCGGCTTCGATCATCTTGGACAAACCACCCGCGAGTATGCGTTCGAGAATTTCAAGATCCGCCTTCTCGGGAAAACATACCAAAGCCAGCGAGGTGACGGGTTTTCCGCCCATCGCGTAGACGTCGCTCAAGGCATTGGTCGCGGCTATCTGCCCGAAGACGTAAGGATCGTCCACGACCGGGGTGAAAAAATCGACGGTTTGGACCAGCGCTTGATGGGGCGCGATTTGATACACTCCGGCGTCGTCGGCGTGGTCGAAGCCGACTAAAACATTGGGGTCGTGTTGCCGGGCTAATTTCCCAAGCACCGTGTCCAGCGCCGCCGGACTCAGCTTGGACGCTCAACCCGCGGCTTTTACCGACTCCGTAAGGCGGAATGGCTTTGCATCGGCCATGAAGTCATTGTAAACGGGTTACGAGAGGCGGTCCGCGCCCGGGGGCTAAAGCCCTGATTGATTTGCGTGCGTTACGCGGCGCTGAAGCGCCGCTCTTCCACGTCACTGCATGATTAATCGTGAATGCACGCTACTTCGAAACGACATCGGTGACCTGAATTTCGGGATACTGATGGTTCCACTGGGCGGAGATGCTTTCGAAGGTTAGGCGAAAAGCCTTGGATTGACCGGGGCCGAGCGGTGAGACGGTGAAGTCGACGGCTTCGGGATAGGGGCCGGTGGTTTTCAGCACTTGCATGGGGATGTCTTCGCGCTGGGCGAGTTGTCCCAGGTCGTCTTTGAATAGGACTTGAACAATCACATGCGTGACGGTCTTGTTGCCTGTATTGGTGAGGGTTCCGTCGACGTAGCTGACGGTGGCTCCGACAAAATTCTCGGCGGCACTCATTTTGAAATCGGAGAGCTTGAGGCTGGCCGCGTAGGGCGGCGGTCCGGACGCGCTTTTGGGCTGGCTGCGAAGCAGAAATGCGAAGATGACGGTGAGAACGATGACGACCGCCACGGCGATGGCGATGGTGCGTCGGCTGGAGTCGCGCTCCTCGGCTACTGGAGTTGGCTGGATCAGGCCGCCCATGCTAGCGATTGTACTCTGGACGCTAGTTGCCGGTCCGTTGAGAGCTAGTCTTGAAGAACGCGGCCAAAAACAGCACACCGAAGAGCACGTCAACGCCTCCGAGGGCCAGATCTTGCGGGTGCAGGCGACTCTGCAGGAAGAGCACGAACAAGGTAGCGCCGTAGCCGAACTTCTCGAGCACGGAAGGAATCATCACGGGGCGAAGGCGCACTGGGTCTTTCGCGATTACGAAGAATGCAATCTGGAAGGCTAGACCCACGCTGACGAAACCGTAGTAGAACGCGGGATGGGTGATGGGCGGCGGATCTTTGAGGCCGATCATGTCGAAGATGAAGTACAGAGGCGTTAGCACCAAGACGCCCCAGATGCCGGCGATCCAGAATACGATCTTGGCGAATTTCATGTCCCTCCATTGATCAGCGCGAGCTGCGCTCGCGGGACAGCCGAGGGCGGCTGTCCCCACACGGTTCCACTTACTCTCCACCGACCGTGAGTCCGTCGATGCGCAGTGTTGGCGAGGCTACCGAGCCGCGGAACTCGAGATCGCTGGCGATCTCGGAGATGTTGAAAAACATTTCCTTCAGGTTTCCGGCTACGGTGATTTCTTCGACCGGATAAGCGAACTCTCCGCCGGAAATCCACAAGCCGGAGGCGCCGCGGGAGTAGTCGCCGGTCACGAGGTTCGCGCCGTGGCCGAGGAACTCGGTGACATAGAGACCTTCTTTAATTTCAGAAATCAATTGCTTCGGCGGTCTGGGTCCGGGCTGCAGGAAGTAGTTGCCCGGGCCGATGCCCGGCGTACCTGCCAGGCCGCGGGAGGCGTTGCCGGTGGTCTTGAGGCCGAGCTTTTTCGCCGTGTACGTGTTCATCAGGTAGGAGCTCAGCACGCCCTTCTCAACGACCACCGTGCGGCGAGTGGGAATGCCTTCGCCATCGAATGGGCTGGTGCCGAAGCCGCCGACGATGGTGCCGTCGTCGATGATGGTGACGTTGTCGCCCGCGATTTTCTGTCCCAGCTTGCCGGCTAGAAATGAAGCGCCGCGGTAGACCGAGTCACCGTTCACGCCTTCGAAGATGTGTTCGAGGATTGATGTGGCGACCATGGGATCGAAGATGATCGGCACTTGCGCAGTCTTGGCCTTGCGCGCGCCCAGGCGGCGCAGGGTACGCTCGGCCGCGACTTTGCCGACCTGCTCGGGGGGGTCGAGTTTTGTCAGCGTGCGGGCGACCGAGTACCAATAATCGCGCTGCATCGCGCCTTCTTCGGTTTGTGCGATGGGAACCGCTGACACGGAACAGTAAGACCGACGGTATTCGCCGACGAAGCCGTGCGAGTTAGCCAGGACTTTGTGACCGGTGGCGGCGTCGAACGATCCGCCTTCGGAATTCTTGATGCGTGGGTCGAAGTCGAGAGCGGCTTTTTCGGCGCGGCGAGCGTAGTCGATACGGTCGGGGCCGGGCAGGGAATAAACGTCTTCATGATAGAGGTCGAGGTCGCCGGTGAGTGAGCCTAGCTGCGAAGCTTCGGGGATTCCGCCGAACGGGTCTTCGGAGGTGATTTTTGAAAGCTCCAGCGCGGACTTCACCATGCGGTCGAGGCTCTCGCGGGAGAAATCGCTGGAATAGGTGCTGGCCGCGCGCTGGCGGTTGAAAACGCGCACGCCGATGGATCTCGATCCGGATTCTTTGAGGGTTTCGACTTGGCCGAGACGGACGAGCGTGGAAAATTCGTCGCCTTCGCGGACTACACATTCGGCAGCCGTTGCGCCTCCGTTCATGGCGCGGCGGACGATGTCTGCGGCGAGATTGCGGAGGTCGGTTTCTAGTTTTGGGTTTCCGGTTTCTAGTTGAGTGGAGGACATAGAAAAACTTCTTCACCACAGAGTCACAGAGGGAGGCAAGAACTGGCAAACCCTAGCTCAAGAATTTCTCAGGCTCCGTGTCTCCGTGGAGAGTTCGATCTTACTGCATGAAGCCGCCGGGATCTTTCTTGGCGGTGCCGCCTACCGTCAAGCGATCAATTTTGATGGTCGGAATGCCTACGCCTACCGGGACCGCTTGACCGTCTTTGCCGCAGGTGCCGACGCCTTCGTCGAGCTTTAAATCATTGCCTACCATCGAGACTCGCGTCAGAACATCCGGGCCGTTGCCGATCAGCGTCGCGCCTTTGATGGGGGCGGTGATCTGGCCGTCTTCGATCATGTAGGCTTCCGAGGCTCCGAACACGAACTTGCCGTTGGTGATGTCGACCTGGCCTCCGCCGAAGTTGACGGCGTAGATGCCGCGCTTCACGGAGCGAATAATGTCCTCGGGATTGTCCTGGCCCGCGAGCATATAAGTATTAGTCATGCGCGGCATGGGGATGTGTTCGTAGCTTTCGCGGCGTCCGTTGCCGGTGTCGGCGATGCCCATCAGGCGCGCGGAGAGCTTGTCGCTCAGGTAACCCTTTAGGATTCCTTTTTCAATCAGCACGGTTTCCTGCGTGGGTTCGCCTTCATCATCTACATTCAAAGACCCGCGGCGCCACGGCATGGTTCCGTTGTCGATTACGGTGCATTTCTCGCTAGCCACGCGCTTGCCGATCAGGCCGGCGAAGGCAGAAGTCTTCTTGCGATTGAAGTCGGCTTCCAGGCCGTGACCGACCGCTTCGTGGAGCAGTACGCCGGGCCATCCGGGCCCTAGAACCACTTCCATCTCACCGGCGGGAGCCTCGCGCGCGTCGAGTTGGAGTATTGCCTGCCGGGCTGCTTCCCTGGCAAAGAACTCTGGATTCTTGTCTCCGAAGAAGAAGTCGAGGGCGACGCGTCCACCGCCGCCGGAGCCGCCGCGAGCTGAATTATTTTCGGTTTTAGCGATACAAGACACATTCATGCGGGCCAGCGGCTGGGAATCTTCGGCGAAGGTTCCGTCGGAAGCGACAACCAGAATATTTCGTAACTCGTCGGCGTAGCTGGCGCGGACTTCCTGGATGCGTGGATCGTAGGCACGCGCAGCCTTGTCGGCCCGCATCACCAACTCAACTTTGGCGGTGATTTCGGCATCGACCGAAGGCAAGGTCACGGGATACAGGCTGCGAGCTGCGGTTTGCTGGAAGCCGGCGACCGGCGTTTTTGCTGGAGCGCTGGCGATCAGTGCCGCGGTGCGGGCGGCGTGCAGGATGCGGCTGGCGGAAAGATCGTCCGTATAGGCGTAACCGGTGCGTTCGCCGGAAACCACACGCACGCCACATCCGGCTGAAATGCCTTGCGAGGCCGACTTGACCATGGACTCATCTACGAGCAGCGACGTAGAAGAGAGATATTCGAAATAAAGGTCGGCATAGTCGCCGCCGGCGGAAAGAGCGGCTGCCAGGTAGTGTTCCAGGTCGTTTTCCGTGACTCCGTAGTGATCGAAGAAGAAGCGCTGCTTATCCGCGAGAGATTGTTTGATCAAGCTTTTGTCCACCAGAATTAGATGCCGCCGAGCTGCGGGCAGACTCAGTTGGGCGGATGTGTTCATTATCCCACACAGAGCGGAAGCGGACGGACGAAGCATCCACAGCCGCGGTGTGACGATGGTTACATGTCACAGACAACGCCGCAGCCGTGGCCGGACAATCCGGAACGGAGACTTCATGCTGACGGTGACGCCGCAAGCGCTGACTCGTACGGTGCAGGACTTTCTCAGCGAGGCCGCGGGCGCTGTGGTGCTGGAGAACGGCGCGGTCGCTTTTGATCTGGCGCAATCCAAGTACTCGATTTCGGGCGAGTACAACCGGTGCCTGCTGCACCTGTGGTCGGCGGAGCGCAACGCGGTGCGGCGGGTGCTGGAGGCGGAAGTGAAGAATGGCACGCTGCGGCTGGCCGTGCAGCGCCTGGGACAGGCGCGACCGTCAAGACTGGAAATCTGCCGCGAACGCGATCGGCGGTCTCCTACAGTTCGTCGAGCATGCCGCACCGCTTACGAGCACAAGCTGCGGAGGACTCTGGAAAGGCACTTTCCTGACTTCAAGATCGCCCGGCTGACGACCGGCGCGGACTTGGAGAAATCCTTTGGACCGATCTATGCGCGCGGGCTGCTGCGGCAGGGACGCTCGGCGTTTGCCATACTCGGCGTGAATGCGCAGGAGACGCAGTCTTCCATCGACGCGGCGCTGACCTTCGGCATTCTGTGGCTCGATGTGTGCCGGCAGAAACAAGCCGCGAACGTGCTGCTGGAAGGTTTGAAGATGTTTCTTCCCGCTGGAACTTCCGCGCTGGTGCGGGAGCGGATGGCAAACCTGAACCGGGATGCCGCCAAGTGGCGACTGTTTGAGCTGGATGAACGGCACGACTCACTGGTCGAAATCGACTGCGCGGACCGTGGCAACGTGGCGACGCGGCTGGTGCATGCCGCTGATGATGAGGCTGCGCGGGAGCGCTTTAGGGGTTCAATTGCGCGAGCTCAGGAAGTTTTGCCGAATTGCGAGGTTGCCGTGCTGTCGGCGGCAGAGATCGTTTTCCGGTGGCGCGGGTTGGAGTTCTCCCGCACGCGGCTGGGGAGCATTCCGGGATCATTTCGCAGCACTGAGGAGATCGTGTTCGGAGTGGGCGCGGAGGAGCGGATCCTGGAGACAGGTAACGAAGACGAATTCACGGAGTTGGTGCACTGTTTGCGCGATACCCGGCATCCTTATGGACCGCGTCAACATCCGCTGTGGAGGCTGCGTCCGGAGAGATGGCTGGAGTCGCTGGTGGTGCGCGATGTGAGCGTGGTGGATGGGCGACTGGAGCCGTCATGCCGGTATTCGCAGGTTCCGGCGTTCTCCGCATCGGACCGGGCCATGATCGATGTGCTTACAACCACGCGGGCGGGACGGCTGGCGGTGGTGGAACTGAAGGCAGATGAGGATATCCACCTGCCGCTTCAAGGGCTGGACTATTGGTCGAGCGTAGAGTGGCATCATGCGCGGGGCGAATTTCCTCGCTTTGGATATTTTGACGGGAAAGAGCTTTCTCCTGAGAAGCCTCTGTTATTTCTGGTGGCTCCGGCGTTGCACGTGCATCCAGCCACGGACACGTTGCTGCGCTACCTTTCGCCTGAGATTGAATGGGAGTTTGTGGGGATTGACGAGCGCTGGCGGGAGGGAGTAAAAGTCGTGTTCCGGAAGCGGCCTGAAGCTAAACGGCGTGGCGGTGCGCCGGCCTCTGGATTACCGGTCGCCGTGTAGTGCAATCCTGATCAACAGACGCCGCGCTAGATCATTCCTTCCACGCACCCAGCAGGCGGCGCACATCGACTAACTGGCCCAGGTGGTAGGAGTTGTGATCGGCCAAGAGCAAAGCTTCACGCAGGATGGTTTGACCGTCGCCCCAGGGGATGCGGGCGTACAGATCGGTCTTTGGGTTTGCGACCAGATCCTGCATGGTCTTCAGATCTTTGCGGAATTGCTGAACGCTCTTGTTCCACGCGGGCGTACTCGGTGGCATTTCCGTCTTCGGCCAATAGCCTTTGGGCCACTCCGGAGACGTGTGTTTGGAGTTGCGGCTGAACTCGAGGATGTCCCACTGTGCGAGGCGAAGATGCTCGACGAGCATCCAGGCGGAGTGCGGGAGCCCGTTGGGCTTCGCGCCGCGCAGCTCCTCCGGCATGTCCTTCACGACGCCGTCAAAGCGGGCGTGAGCGCCACCGCCGTTGAGAAGGTAGAGCAGGTGCTCACGGAGTTGTTTGCTGTTTGGGTCTTGGATTGCCATTTCGGTCCTCCCAATAGAGAAATTCTCTACCACAGAGGCACAGAGACGCAGAGAAAAGCGAGAACCTGAAAAACACAAATCCAAGAATTCCTCTGCGTCTCTGTGCCTCTGTTGCGAAACGCACTCACTGATCGACTTCTGGCCCTTCGCCTCTTAACACGCGGCCGATACCGCGCACGATGCGGCGCATGGGGAACACTCCTTTGTCATCGGCAAGAAATATCTCGCCGACGCGGCGGCCGCGATAGTGCCAGCGCTTGACGAGCGCGAGGTGCTCCATGGTCTCGAGCGCGGGCCGTGTTTTCGCTGGCGGGAACGAATCGAGAACTGCCTGCACCCGCGATTCCATGGATTGCGATTTTGTGTGCTCGGCGGCCTGGATCGAGAACACTGCTGGCCCCGAGATTGCTCCGCCGGCCACCCGAAAGAGGGTCACCGAGTCCGCGAGATGGCTGGGTTGAACGATTAGAGCCGAGAAGCGGTCGAGGCGGCGAACGATCTCGGGGAACTGGCTCAGTGCGGGCTTCAGCTTTTCCAGGCGAACGTGAATTGCGGCGGCATCTTCAAAGGCAAGATTGACCGATGCGGCGTCGCGCTGCACCGAAAATTCACGGGTCAGAGATTCTCCACCTGAATCGAAGTAGGCTTGCACGCGGGTCACCTCGGTGGAATATTCCTCGTCGGTGCAGCCTTTGAAGCACGGGGCAAGGCACATCTTCATTTCTGAATAGATGCAGCCGGGGAATTTGGGATCAGGATGCAGGTCGTCGACACAGCGGCGCATCTTGAAGAAGTCGAGCGAGTCGTTCATGAACTTTTCGGCGGCGGTGCGGGATTGGAATGGGCCGTAGTAAAGATTACGGCCCTT
>JBAUVZ010000042.1:0-12640 GCA_049583505.1 Candidatus Sulfotelmatobacter sp. | reverse complement strand
ATTAGCATTGTGAACGAGCGCACACCCATCCTGCCCATCCCACCCGCTATAATCCTTCCGCACATGAATCTTGAAGAAAAGCTGGCAGAACTGAAAAAGCGCAACCGGCTCGCCGAAGCCGGCGGAGGCGAGAAGCGCCGTGAGCGCCAGCACAAAGAAGGCAAAATGTCGGCGCGGGAGCGCATCGAGTTCCTGCTCGACGACAACACCTTCGAAGAAACCGACAAACTGGTCACGCACCGCTGCAGCGACTTCGGCATGGCGGAGCAAAAGCCCTACGGCGACGGCTTTGTCACCGGCTATGGCCGCATCGAAGGCCGCCTGGTGTACGTTTTCGCGCAGGACTTCACCGTGTTCGGCGGGTCGCTGTCGGAAACCAACGCAGGGAAGATCGTCAAGATCATGGATCTGGCCGCGAAGATGGGAGCGCCCCTGATTGGCTTGAACGATTCCGGAGGCGCGCGCATTCAGGAAGGCGTGGCATCGCTGGCCGGCTATGCCGACATTTTCCTGCGCAACACGCTCTACAGCGGAGTGGTGCCGCAGATTTCCGCGATCATGGGCCCCTGCGCCGGCGGCGCGGTCTATTCGCCCGCAATCACCGACTTTGTCCTCATGGTCGACAAGACTTCTTACATGTTCATCACCGGGCCGGATGTGATCAAGACCGTGACGCATGAAGAAGTCACCAAAGAGCAGCTTGGCGGGGCCATGACCCACAACGAAATCTCAGGCGTGGCCCACTTCCTGGCGCACGATGATGCCGAGTGTTTGTCGATGGTGCGCGAGTTGTTGAGCTTTGTGCCTTCGAACAACTTGGACGAACCTCCGCGCAAAACGTGCACCGACCCGGTCGACAGAGCCGATGCCGCTCTCAACACGATCGTGCCCGCGCAATCGAATCTCCCCTATGACATGAAGGATGTGATCCATGCCGTGGTCGACGATGGCTACTTCTTCGAAGTGCAGGAGCACTACGCGAAAAACATGGTCGTCGGATTCGCGCGGCTCGACGGCCGCCCCGTCGGGATCGTCGCCAACAATCCGGCGATGCTGGCGGGAACGCTCGACATCAATGCCTCGATCAAGGGAGCCCGCTTCGTCCGGTTCTGTGACTGCTTCAACATTCCGCTGATCACCTTTGAAGATGTCCCGGGATTTCTTCCCGGCACCGCGCAGGAGTACGGCGGCATTATCAAGCACGGCGCGAAGCTGCTCTACGCCTTCGCCGAAGCCACTGTGCCGAAGATCACCGTAATCACGCGCAAAGCCTACGGCGGCGCCTACTGCGTCATGGCGTCCAAGCATATCCGCACCGATGTGAACTACGCGTGGCCAACCGCCGAGATTGCAGTCATGGGCCCAGAAGGCGCCGTGGATATCGTGTACAAGCGTGAACTCGACGGGGCGGCAAATCCGCAAGATCGCCAGGAATTACGCCAGAAAAAGATCGAGGAATTCCGCGACCGCTTCGCCAGCCCCTACGTAGCCGCCGACCGCGGATTCGTCGACGCCATCATCCAGCCTCACGGAACCCGCAAGAAGCTGATCCAGGCGCTAGCGATGCTGGAAACTAAGCGTGACAAGAACCCGCCGAAGAAGCACGGGAATATACCGCTGTGAAGCTGATAAGTTAATTGGAAGAAGTTACAGCTTAGGTGGGCAAAAAATAAGAGTTCCGAGGTGGTGTTGGGTCCATTCGTCTCGGCCAGTAGCTCGCTTTTAGACCCTTGCTCGACCTGCTGTCGCAGCTTCCCTTGCGGGGTGCCACGCGCGATCTTCGCTCGGGCTCCGGGCTTACCGCCAACCGGAAAAACCTACCCAACGCCTCGGAACTCTATCTTGCCTTCGACGTTGCTTCTTGTTCTCCTCGACCAGCGCTTTGCTATAGACCCTTGCTCGCCTTCCCTCCTCATTTTCATGGAGAGGGTGACTGCGCTCGAGTCCCGGACGCTGCACCAACCGGAAAAACTTTAGAAGCTGTCAAAGAACGATTATGTTTCTACTCCTTCCATTTTCAGAGTCAACGAAAACTTTGCGTTTGTAACCCGCGTGTTTTCAGCCAAGTGCAGGCCGTCCACAGGCCGCTGACCGAAATTGGTGCAAAGGACGCGGCGGGATCGCGCAGAGGGCGCATCAGACGCGGGTTTCCGCGGTTGTGCGATGGAGACGATGAGTCGTCAACGCCTTCCGTCATTTTTTCGCGGAGTGTGAAAATCATGCCGAACCCTTACTGGACAAGGCATCCCAAGAAAGCTGATTTCTCCCGGAAGTCAAGCGACCTCGATTTTCTCCTCGACAAGCTGCTTGTCTGCTTCGTCGGAGCCGGACAGTTCAAACGAATTAGTAATCGCCGCTTTCCCTTTCTCCACGCTGGTGATGACGTAGGAGCAGCCAAACCAGTGCGCTTCGGCCAGGTCGGTCTGCGACCAGTGCGCTGGATGGTCGGGATGAGAGTGGTAGAAGCCGACAATATCCTCACCGCGCTCACGGCCTTCGCGCTGAATGCGAACCAGTTCGCGAGGATCGATGTTGTAGCGGTTCTGAGGCGAATCGGTGCGGGTGTTGCCGCAGCGCACCGTCGAAGTCACGATCCGGGTGCCGTCGTCATTCACGCGGCCGAGCAGCACCCCGCAGCACTCATGCGGATAGGTTTCTTGGCCGTGGCGGCGCAGGGCTTCGTAGTTCTTTACTGCAATCTTCAGCATGGAAACCGGAATCTACCACGGAGGCACGGAGTCACAGAGAAAAGCGATTCTGAATTTCCGTACAAAAATCCAGGATGAGAAACTGTTCTTGGTTCTCTCTGTGATTCTGTGTCTCGGTGCTAGGTGTTCTTATCCCTCCGTCCAGAATCTCTCGCTCAAATATTTTTCGCCGGAGTCGCAGAGGATAGTGACGATCACGGCCTCCTGCCCCTTCCTTAGTTGAAGTCGCTCGGCGATGCTCAGCCCCGCGAAGACCCCGGCCGCAGCCGATATTCCCAGGAGCAATCCGCAGTCGCGGCCGATGCGTCGGCACATGGCATAGGCATCTTCGGTCGCAATTTCAAGATCTTCATCCGCGAGCTTCGGGTCGTAGATCCTGGGAACGATGGCGCTGGCCATGTGCTTGGCGCCTTCGATGCCGTGAAAAGCGGAATCGGGTTGCAGCGAGATGCAGCGGATTGTGGGATTGAGTTCCCTCAGCCGGCGCGTGGTGCCCATGAATGTGCCGCTGGTGCCGAGCATGGCAACAAAGTGAGTGATGCGCCCTTCGGTTTGCTGCCAGATTTCACTAGCCGTACCCCGGTAGTGAGCCAACCAGTTGGCATCGTTGGAGTATTGATCGGCGTAAAAATACAAATCCGGATGCTTGGCGGCAAGTTCGCGAGCCAGGCGGATGGCGCCGTCGGAGCCGTCGCCGGGATCGGTATAGAGAATGTTCGCGCCGTAGGCGCTCAGAATCTTTTTGCGCTCAGCGGAGACATTCTGCGGCATGCACAAGGTGACGGGGAATCCTTCAGCTGCGCCCAGCATGGCATAGGCAATGCCGGTGTTACCGCTGGTGGCGTCGAGCAGAGTCTTGCCGGCGTCGAATTTGCCGCTACTGCGGCCTTCGGCGACGATGCTGGCTGCGGCGCGGTCCTTCACCGAGCCGCCGGGATTGTGCCATTCGGCCTTGCCCAAAAGTGTTACGCCGGGAAGATGCGCGGTGAGTTCATCAAAGCGCAGCAGCGGAGTGTTTCCGATGCGGTCGAGCAGACTCTGCCCCGGGCGCGGGATGGCGGGCTCCGGCGCATGATGCGCTGGGAAAGTTGCCGCCACCTTGACCGAAGTCTGACCCATATCGAACCATCACCTCGTGACTATCGTAATATGCAGGAAAGAGCGAAACACGCTATGTAGTATGGTGTCTTTAGATGAGAAAGATTGCAAGTCGATGCAGTGCTAAAGAAGCGAAGCACTGTTTGCGCGGCGCCCGCATCTAAGAGAGAGATTGGAAGCGTAGAGAATGTCGAAAGCAATGGAAGCACGAACTTACGAGGAGGCGCTGGCCTGGTTGCGCGAGCACGGCTTCGACGTGCTGGAAGCGCCGGGCACCAATGGGCGCGTGTTCCTTAGAAAATACAATGTATCGGCCGCAATTCAAAAGACGGCCGAAGACGGAGTGAAGATTTTCGCGCACCCTGGATACCTGATAGGAAGCGAGATTTCGAAGCTGGTCAACCGCGGCTACCAGCAGTTCCTGAAGAACTCGAAGACGGAAATCCCGGCGACGGCCGACCACCTCAAGGCTCTGCAGTCGTTTGCCGAAGAGTTGAAAGAAGCGCTCGGACTTCCCAGCCTCTACAACGAATCGCTGGGTACGGTGAGCGACTCCTACCATTACGACCGCCTTAAGGACGACGACAAGGCACCGGTCGATCGCCCGAAGCGTCCCTGGGAAGTTGCCGGCAAAGCCGTTGCCGTTAAAAAGGGCCGGGCGTAAGTCTTAAGAGTCGCTGCGGCTCCGTCGAAATCCTCCCGTAATTGCCTCCTGCCGTGCGAAACTGGTGCCCTTGCTTAACCCGTGTCCGGAGGTTTGCATGCCCAGCCGTTTTGGCCTCTTCTTGTTCTTCTCTTGCTGCTTGCCGATCATTCTCCTCTCAACCAGCGATCACGCCCGTGCCCAGGACGTGTCGGGCAGCTATGGTAACGAACAGAGAGCCGTCGAGCGCGTATTGCGCAAGCAGCAGGAGGCCTGGAACCGCCACGATCTGGAAGGCTTCATGGGTGGCTACTGGCGTTCCCCGGAGCTGACCTTCTTCTCCGCCGGGAAGGAGCAAGACGGGTGGGAGGCAACGATCGAACGTTATCTCGCGAAATATGCAGGTCCGGGCCAGGAGATGGGAAAGCTAGATTTTTCCGGCTTGCGCGTTGAAGTGCTGAGCCAGGACTCGGCTTTTGTCCGCGGTTCGTGGAAATTGACGATGTCCGACGGCAAGACGCCGCACGGATTGTTCACGCTGGTGTTCCGCAAGTTTCCCGAGGGATGGAAGATCGTGCACGACCATACTTCTGGGGCGGAGTGAAGCGCTTCCGGCTGCTAGCTTCTGGCGGCGCGTCCTGTCCCTTTGTCCATGGCTTCGTTGGCCAACCGGTCGGCTTCGCGATTGTGTTCGCGGAGGGCGTGGCCTATCCAGAACCATTCCAGTTGAGCGATCAACTCTTTGGCGCGGCCGTGGAGATCCTTAAGCGTCGCGTTCTTTACCTTGTAGATGCCCTTGATCTGGCGGACCAATAACTCGGAATCGCTGATCAGCTTTAGAGCTTTGGGACCATGCTGCAGAGCGTATTCGAGGGCTGCGATCAGGCCCTGATATTCCGCGAAATTGTTGGTCTGATGCCCTAGGTATTCGCTGAGATGGGCGACTTTGCGTCCGGACTGGTCCTGAATTACCACGCCATAACCGGCCGGGCCGGGGTTGCCGCGGGCGCCGCCGTCGCTGTGGGCGACAAGATAGTGCTCGGGAGGATCTTCGCGGTGCGAGTCCTCGCGATGGGGAAAAAGAGGTTTGGTTCCGGTGCTGCGGGAAGAAGGCATGCACTCGAGTTTACAACGGCAGTTGTCTGCGAGCTTAGCGGCCGGCGGCGAGGCGCGTGGCCAGGCGCGGAGGCAGTTTCGCGGCCACGATCCGGTCCTGCGCCGCTTTCAGATTGTAGGGCGCTCGGTGGAAGTGGACCACCTGAGCTTCGGTATCGAACAGGGCGAAGGCGGCGCGCCAATCTCCGTCCCGCGGTTGTCCGACCGAGCCTGGATTGATCATGTAACGCGTGGCCGGCTTCAGTTGTAACGAGATCGACTCGGGTTGCCCGATCGTGCGGTATTCCGGACGGAACCCGTCGGCACTGGAACCGTTGGCGAAGAATCCACCCTGCAAGTGGGTGTGGCCGAAAAAAGTCAGCGGCGTAGTGGTCGCGAGCAGTGGCACCAGCGCGTCCCCAATGGAAACGACATAAGCGTCTTCGTCACCGGGTGAGCCGTGAACCAGTTGCACCTGCGAGAAGCCCTCAAGGGAAAGCGGGCCTTGTGGCAAAGCGTGCAGCCAGTCGTGATGCTCCGCAGTCAACTGGTCGCGGGTCCACATGGCAGCGGTGGCGGCCATGGGGTTGAAATCATCCAGCTCGAGCAGTCCGGTTGCAGCCTTGTCGTGATTGCCTCGGACGAAAATCTTTCCCAGGTCGCGGGAGCGCTCAATAACCTCGTTGGGAGAGGCTCCGTAGCCCACAACGTCGCCCAGGTTGGCGACGACATCGTACGGAGGGGCTGCCGCCAGAGTGGCCTCCAGCGCTTCGAGGTTGGCGTGAATGTCGCTAAGCAGCAGTATGCGCAATGAACACCAGACAAAGTTGCGATTATAGAACGAGCGGCAACCGAAGCGATACCCGGGCAGAGCCTAAGCGGTGGGTCGGTTTGATTCCCGCCGAGTTGACAAGCGATTTATCCTGAAAGTGTGGGGGGAGCAACTTGGCTAAGCCATTCATACAACCGCTCTTTTTTTTTCCGAGTTCCCTGATTGCCCTCGGACCATTCCGTTATCTGTGGAACAATCCTCCGAGCTTTGTCGGAAACAGTTTCTTGTTGGCCGTCCTCACTCCAGTCGTGGTTGCCTTCGTCGTCGCTTTCGCCTCGTCTTACCTAATGACGGTTTGTTGGAGGTTGTGGAAATCAGACTGATCCCCGATCACCGATCTACTGCCACTGATCCACGGCCAGAGTTCATTCCGCCGAAGCTACCTCGCATTCACTACCGGGCAACGCGCCCAGTGTCCCGCGGCAACCTCCACCAGCGGTGGGAGGTCGCGGGCGCACTCCGGTATGCGGAATCCGCAGCGCGGCTCAAAGGCGCAACCCGGCGGCATGGCATTCAGCGGTGGGACCGTGCCTTCGATGGTGCCAAGCGGACGTCCGCGCTCGGTCTTCAGGTCAGGCACGGCGTGCAGGAGACCGCGAGTATAAGGATGCGCAGGGGCCTGAAAGATTTCAGGCTTCGTTCCAAGTTCCACCACGCTGCCGGCATACATCACAGCTGCGCGGCCGGCAACCTGCGAAACCACGGCGAGATCATGCGAGATAAAGAGCATCGCCAAGCCGAACTTGGCGCGCAGTTCAGCAAGCAACTCGAGGATCTGGGCCTGGATGGTGACATCGAGCGCCGTGGTGGGCTCGTCGGCGATTAGCAACTGCGGGCGGTTCACGATGGCCATCGCGATCATCACCCGCTGACGCATGCCGCCGGAAAGCTGGTGAGGATAGTCGCGGGCACGGCGATCAGGCTCGGGAATAGCCACATCAGTCATGGCTTGAACCGCAAGTTGCACGGCCTCGCTCTTTGAGCGCTTGCCGTGAGCCCGCACCGCCTCGGCGATCTGGTCGCCGACGCGCATCACGGGATTGAGAGCGGTCATGGGCTCCTGAAAGATCATGGCAATCCGCGATCCACGCAGCTGGCGCATGGAGTCATCTGGCAAAGCAGGAAGATTGCGGGTTGTACCGTTCTCCGAAAAGAGAATCTCACCGGAAACCCGCGCCTGAGGCGGAAGCAGGCGCATGATAGCCAGAGAAGTAATCGACTTGCCGGAACCCGATTCGCCGACCAAACCGAGAACTTCGCCGGGAGCGATGGAGAAGCTGACATTGCGGACGGCAGGGAGGATGGGCGAGTCGCCCTTCTCCACGAGCGTCTTGGAGGGAAAGTCAATGTTCAGGTGGCGGACGTCCAGCAGCGGAGGCACGGTGTCATGTTAGCAGCGAAATGTCACTCCTCGAGCAATCCCCTCTGGCTGGCGGGCCGTTTTGAAGTTTTTGAAAAAATGAGGGTGTGCCGGGACAATGCTGGTGCAAATCCAGCCGCCGATCTGAACGACTTGGTTGGGCCGTCGTCTAACTCTTAAGACATCCCGGTTAATCATGCCGCCGTTTTGGCCTCACGCATTTCTAGCACTCCGACCAGTTCTTCTAGCGTCCAAACGCGCTATTGTCCCAGAATCAAAGGCAACCCATTCTTACTGTTGCCGATGACCACGACCTTGGAATTAGCGCTCTTCGCCAGGTTCTCGGTGGCTTCGATGCCCTTCCACTCCAGCAGCGATGGCGTGATACCCTGCGCCACAATCTGCTGGAAGTCGCGCACGCCGGCGGCTTCGATGCGTTTGCGCTGCGCTTCCTGAGTTTCCTTCTGCAGACGGAAACTCATGGCCAGCGATTCCTGTTCGGCCTGCTGTTTGGCTTCAATGGCGGCCTTCAGCGTCGCCGGCAGTTGGATGTCGCGCAACAGAACTTTCTCTACGATCAGGCCGCGCGGAGTCAGTTGAGCGCTGACCTGGTCGAAAATCTGCTTGGCCACTTCTTCGCGTTCTCCCGTGTAGAGAGCGTTAGCGGTATGCGATGCCGTCGCTTCGCGGATGGCGGAGCGGAGCGTGGGCTCGACTACGACGTTTTCGTAGTCGGCGCCAATTCTCTGGAAAACGTCGGAGGCGTGGTCGGGATTGAGATGGTAAATGAGCGAGGTATCCAAGCTCATCATGAGGCCTTCGCTGGAAGGTACGCTGGCGGATTCCTTAAGCGTTTGCGTCTGGATGGAACGCTCGTTATTAGTCTTCAGCGGATTGATAAGGTGAATGCCCTCGCCCAGGGTTTCACCCGTTTGCACTTTGCCGAACAGCGTGAGCACGCCGACGTGTCCGGTGCCCACCTTGGTCACGGAACTGAACAGCAAGATCACCAGTAAGAATGCGGCAATGCCAAGTCCGATCAGGCGTAAGAGTCCCCCGCCGCTGCCCCCGCCACCGTCGATAATTCTGCCCCGAGCTGGATCAAAGATCGTCATCGTAGTTTCTCCCTTGTCCTCTGCATTCTACGGCAGGTTGACCGCCGGCGTATCTGACTGCCCCGAGGGACAAACCCACTCAGTCGTGAATCTTCCCATTCTCCTGCCGCATCTTCTATGCTTAGACCTATGAGCAAGATTCACATTCCTACGCCTCTACGGCAGTATGTGGGCAAGCAGTCTACCGTCGACGTCAAAGCCACTACCGTGGCCGAGGCCATGAACGCGCTGGTGGCGCAGCATCCCGAGGTTCGCCGGCATCTTTACACCGATGACGGCAAACTGCGCGCCTTCGTCAACCTCTACGTCAACGACGAGGACATCCGCTACCTGCAGAAAGAGGCGACCGCAGTGAAGGAAGGTGATAACATTTCCATAGTGCCTTCCATCGCCGGAGGCGCGGTCTGGTTGCGGGTTCTGCCGGGATTCAGGAATCAGGTTCGAGGGGTCAAGAGTTGAGGGGCCAAGAATTGAAGCCTTCCGCCACAAATCGCTGTTGTATTTGTCCTGCCCGCTGTTAGTGTCCGGACTCTGACGATTCCGGAACCCGCAAAATTCAGATTTCAACCGAGGACGTTATGGCTACCATCACCGAAATTCCAGTGACCCTGAGCAAGGACGAAATTCTGCGTTACTCGCGCCATCTGATCATGCCCGAGGTTGGCATGGAAGGGCAGCAGAAGCTGAAGGCGGCGCGCGTGCTCTGCATAGGCACGGGAGGGCTGGGCTCGCCGCTTGCGTTATATCTGGCGGCTGCGGGCGTGGGCACGCTGGGCCTAGTCGATTTCGATGTGGTCGATTACACCAACCTGCAGCGGCAGATCATTCACTCTACAGCCGACGTGGGGCGCAAGAAGCTGGATTCCGCAGCGGACAAGCTGACCGCGATTAATCCATTCTTGAATCTTCAGACTTTCGACATGCGCTTGAGCAGCGAGAACGCGCTGGAACTCTTCCGCGATTTCGACATCGTCGCCGACGGTACGGATAACTTTCCCACGCGTTACCTGGTGAATGACGCCTGCGTGCTCACCGGGAAGCCAAACGTTTACGGCTCGATCTTTCGCTTTGAAGGCCAGGCCAGCGTCTTCGCGACAAAAGATGGCCCATGCTACCGCTGTCTTTATCCCGAGCCGCCGCCGCCGGGGTTGGTTCCATCCTGCGCGGAGGGTGGAGTGCTCGGCATTCTCCCGGGTCTGGTGGGTGTGATGCAGGCGACCGAGGTGATCAAACTGATTCTGGGGGTGGGCGAACCTCTCATTGGGCGGCTGCTGCTGATTGATGCCCTCGGCATGAAGTTCCGTGAACTCAAGCTGCGCAAGAATCCCGAGTGCCCGGTCTGCGGCACGCATCCCACCGTCACCAGGCTGATAGACTACAACCAATTTTGCGGCATTCGTGGGGAGGAAAAACCGGTGGGAGCAGGACTTCCGGAGATTCAAGTGGAAGAGCTGAAGCGCCGTCTGGACGCGAAAGAGGATCTCTTCGTTCTCGATGTGCGCGAACCGCACGAGTATCAAATCTGCAATATCGGCGGCTATCTGATTCCGCTGAACGATCTGCCCAAGCGCGTAAACGAACTGGATTCCAGCCGCGAGATCGTAGTTCATTGCAAAATGGGAGGCCGCAGCGCGAAGGCAGTCGCGTTCCTGCAGCAATCCGGCTTCACCAAAGTTCACAATCTGGCGGGCGGGATTACCGCATGGTCGGAGCGCGTGGATCCGAAGGTGCCGAAGTACTGAGGAGCAGTTCACACGCAGGCGCGGTAGAGACTTAGCTTGCTATGTCTCTCTCACCAGGTCGAGCCGGCCCGCGACGGTGAGAAACGTTGCAACCTCCGGTTTTCCACAGAAGAATTTGCACGCTTGTGACATCCAACCTTTCCTTGGCCGCCGCAATTTCCTAATCTGGGAAGGTAAGGCCTGGATGTTAAGCCGCGCGATTCTAGATCAACGCCCGGCCCCCCGCAACCTCCCCATGCGAGTGAGTGACAGAGGGACATCTAATCAGGGCACTACGATAGGCTACCCTGGATAGCCCAGGGCACGGTGCCCGGTGTTGGTGGTGATCACTACCATTAAAGCTTGAAAAGAATGCAACGTAAGCAGAAGGATCTAGGAAAGCCAGAGAATTTGGATCTTGGAAAAAGAGTAACCCCACAGATTGTTAGGAGGCGGGCTGGAGAAGGCATGAATCCCTAGCCTCGCCTGGACCGCATGCCGGTGGCATATCCCGCCCGGCGCGCCCTTTGTGAGCCCGCACTTGCATTTCCACCCAGAGTCGGCATAATAGCCACTCTCCTTCCCCCAAGGAGGCTTCATGTCCTCACTAAGCCGTGTCTTGCATTCCGCCGTCGTGTCTCTTGCCCGGCGGCTTGCATCCGTGGCAAGTCCGTTCCTGCCCGCGATGTCTGGATTATTGCTGGCGATTGTCTGTGCGGCGGCGCAGAACGCCACGCCAGGCCCTAACTCCGATCCAACCTACCAGGCTTTGCGCAACCTTACGCTGAGCGGCGAAGCGGTTAGCGTGAGCAACTTTGACCTCAAGCGCGATGCAGGGACGTTTCATCTGCGTTCCGGTACATTCTGTTTTACAACGCCAGTTCAAGGCAAAGTTACCGGTGCGGTTTTTGTGGGTGACGGCAACTTCGTGGTCGCGCCTCCGCCCTCCGAAATGGGCATGCTGAAGCTGTTGACCAAGGAGAATGAATTCAGCGAGAACTTCAGCCACCTGGTGCTGCGCTTCACCGACTCGACCTATGACGAGATCAAGAAGGCGGGAGCCGCCGGCTCCGGCGGCTGCGACAATGGCCTGCTCAAAGACAGCCAGAACGCCATGCGTCATGGCCAATTACTGAAGTACAACCTGGACGCTCGCATTCTGCAGGATCTGCTCAGCCCGGAGCCGGGTGCGCTGTTCGTGGCTTTCGTCCATGGCAAACGCTACAACGACAAAGAGCTTTTCGTTGTCGACCCGCGTGGCGCGCGCTATGTCATGCAAGAAGAAGTCGGGTTAATGACTTACGACGAAAATAGGTATGGTGTTTGGGCTGCTTTCCCGTCGTCGGGCGGGCGCAAGAAAAGCGCCGGTGGACTTATGCATATTGAACATCAGCTGCTCGATACCACCATCGAGAAAAATGCCAATCTCACGGGGAAAGCCGCGACCACGTTCATGGTCAGAGTGAACGGCGCGCGTGTGGTCCCCTTGGATTTGTTTCCTACGTTGCGCGTGCAGAGCGTTAGCGCGGATGGGCAGGGCCTGTCGTTCATTCAGGAAGAAAAAAATGAAGATGCGGGCTTCTGGGTGATCCTTCCCAGGGTACTGGCCGCGGGCGAGAAATTTACCATCACCACCACCTACGGCGGCAAGGAGGCGGTTTCAGACGAAGGCGGAGGCAATTACTTCCCCATCGCCCGCCAAGACTGGTATCCCAACTCTGCATTCGGCGATCGGGTCACCTATGACATGACCTTCCACATTCCCAAAGGGATGAAGATCGCTGCCACCGGAGCACTGGTCAGCGAGACCAACGACGGCGGGCAGAACGTGACGGTGTGGAAGAGCGAAGCTCCGCAAACCGTCGCGGGTTTCAACTTCGGCAAATTCAAAGAGGAAGAAGTCAAGCTGACCAAACCGAAGTATCTGGTGCAGTCTTTCGCGAACCAGGAACCGCCGAGCTGGGTGCAAGGCCTGCAAAATGCGGTCGCCGGCGAGGTACCCACGCAGGGATCCCACATGGGGACCGGCATGGCCCTGGGCACGATGAGTACGACCAGCCTCATCAAA
>JBAUVZ010000041.1:0-1838 GCA_049583505.1 Candidatus Sulfotelmatobacter sp. | reverse complement strand
TTTGTCTCGCCGGCGTGGCTTTCTATCACGGTCGCGTTCTCGCGCTCAAACCTCTGCCCCGACGCAGGTACCGCCAGAAGATTAAGGAGGAACACGGTTCCGATGAAAAGAGGACTTCCCACGCGCGCTATATTTCGAGGGGTCATAAGACACACCGCCATTTTCAGTTTCTCACACCGATTTCTAGCGGTCAATCAGCTTTGAGTGGTGCGCTGTCCGTTCACCTGTGAACGAACAGCATGGGTAGCTGCGGCAATTGGCTTACAGTTCGGTGGCCGGTAGTGGTTGAGCATTAGCCGCTTAAAGATGGCACGATCTGGTCGTCGCCTTCGTCGAGGGCGGCGGCACTGCACTTTTTGCTATTGATGATGGGGGCACAAAGATGATTTGTGACGAAAAAAGGCCGGGAGGCCAGTGCGGGAGTGGGTATGCTCGCGGCATCCCACCGTCTCGAAAAAACCGCGAGACAGTGGGACAGCCGCCAAAGCAGCTACTGGCTAGTCGTGTTTGTCGCCACCATGCGATCCGCCACCATGCGATTCGCCACCATGTCCGGCTGCGGCATGGGAAGCACCGTGGGACGCGCCACCGCGCGCCGCCGCGGCATGGGAGTCACCATGTGGTGCGCCACCGCGCGCCGGGGCGGCATGGGAGGCACTACCGCGGGACTCGGTACTGCGGCTGGTGCGCACGGTCGATGCGCCACCTCCGCGATTGGCTGCATAAGCCCGTCCACCGCCGTTTCCACGGCCTTCGACGTAGGTTCCTCCGCCGCCGCCGCTGAAGCGATGCTCACCCCAGCCGTGGCCATAGCCCCAGTTCGCCCACGGGCCCACGCCCAGGAAGACGCCGCCATAGAAATAGCCGGGTCCATAATAGCCCATGGGTGCGCATCCGTACGGCGCATAGCCGTAGTAGCCGTAGGCACAGACGGGCGGAGTTAAGCTGATTACGACTTGTGCGTTAGCCGTTGGCGCCAAGGCCAAGGCCCCGAGTAAGGTTGTAGTGCCGGCCAGAAGCAGACTGCGCGTTGCTAATTTGTGAGCCCAAGGGGCCACGGTCTTGATTTGCCACATTATAGTTACCCTCAATTCTGATTTCGATCGAAAGCTGTACGATCTCCAGTATGAGGCTCGGGCTTATAGATAGATGGTCAATACAGACCGTCTTCCGCGGTGGTCATCTTTAACCTTTTTAACCTTGTTTAACCTTGACGCCATCCTTCTGTGTTATTACAATTGTAATAACATTAGAGGGCGCTATGGTTGAACTCAAGATCCGTAAGTTCGGCAATTCGCTGGGTGTGGTTCTGCCGAAAGAAGTGATCGACCGTTTGCAGACCGGCAACGGAGAGCGGCTTTTTCTTGTCGAGTCCGGGGACGGCGATTACCGGCTCACGCCTTACGATCCCGCATTCGAGAAGAAAATGGCGAAGGCGGAAGAAATCATGTCCCGTTATCGCAACACACTGCACGCTCTTTCCAAGTAAAGAACAAAGTAAAGAGACAAAGTGAAGAACAAAGAACCACGCTGGATCGAAGAGCGCGATGCGCTGGCGATCCACGACCGGCTCCTGGCGCTCCACGGCGGCGCAATCGGGCTGCGCGACCGGGGCCTTTTGGAGTCAGCTTTGGCGCGTCCCCGCCAGCATTACACCTACGCGAAAACGCCGGACGTTGTCGAAATGGCCGCGTTGTACACGGCCGCCATCGTTCGCAATCATCCTTTTGTCGATGGCAACAAACGGACGGGGTTTGTGATCGGAGTGCTCTTCCTCGAACTCCACGGCTTCGACTTCAAGGCCAGCGAGGCGGACGCCACGCAAGCCGTGATGGCTC